>JBDUAL010000040.1:0-8748 GCA_040004685.1 Anaerolineaceae bacterium
CCGAACCATATTGGGGTGTTTGGCGCGCTGAACCCCTGGTGGCGGGATGTTCTCCGCTTCGGTCGACGCTCTGGTTTTGCCGATTTCTTTGACATCGACTGGGATCGCGATCGGAATGTGCACCCGGGCAAGCTAGTCTATCCGTGTCTTGACAGGCCGTTCGGCGCTGCCCTGGAGGAAGGCGAACTGACGCTCCGCTACGACGGCGAGGAACTGGTCGTGCGCTACTTCGACCAATCGCTGCCACTAACACCGCCGAGCTACCTCGCCGCGCTGGGGGTTCCCCCGCCCGGCTCCGGCGACTCGCTTTCCGATCCCGGCCCGCTCTCGATGCTGGCGGAACTCCTCGAACGACTGCCCACAGCGACGGCCGCCACCGCGTCCGGTGAGATTGGGCGGATGGCCCGCATCGTTGCATCCGAGCCACGACTTCGCAGATGGATCGACCAGCGGCTAGCGGAACGTAACGGGTCCATTGGCGACCCTGCGAGCTTCGACGAGCTCGAAGCGGTACTCCTCGCGCAGCCCTACCGGCTGGCCCACTGGCAGGTCTCCGGCGAGGAAGTCAACTATCGCCGGTTTTTCGATGTCAACAGCCTGGC
This sequence comes from Anaerolineaceae bacterium, assembly GCA_040004685.1. Lineage (GTDB taxonomy): Bacteria > Chloroflexota > Dehalococcoidia > Tepidiformales > Tepidiformaceae > PNKC01. The sequence goes on from JBDUAL010000040.1 coordinate 603, forward strand.
CGCCCTGCGCACTGAAAGCCCGCAGGTGTTTGCGGCCACGCACGGGCTCATTGCTCGCCTGGTCCACGGCGGGATCGTCACCGGCCTGCGGGTGGATCACGTCGACGGTCTCTACGCACCAGGCGACTACCTCACTCGGCTTCGCGAATTGGTCGACGAGGGCGCACCTGCGAATATGAGCAACTGCCCGATCTGGGTCGAGAAAATCCTTGCGCGGGACGAACCGTTACCAGCCTGGCCGATCGCCGGAAGCACGGGGTATGACTTCCTGGCCGTGTGCGGCGAGCTGTTGATCTCCGCCTCTGGCGCTCGCGCCCTGGCCCGCGTGTATGACTCGTTCACGAGCACTCGCCATGTCTATGACGACGTTGCTTACGCCACCCGCAAGCAGGTCGCAGAGCGTTCCTTCGCGGGCGAACTATCGGTGCTGGCGCTTCAGCTTCTCCGGCTCGCCCAGCATGAGCGGCTCTCCCGCGACAGCACGATGGCTGAGCTTCGAAGGGCGATCGCCGCGCTCGTAGCATGCTTCCCGGTCTACCGCACGTACTCTGATGACGACGCCATCGATTTCTCGCAAGCGGCCTGGATTCGCATCGCCGCTACTCGCGCCGTTCTGCAGGATCCGGAGGTGATGCCCGAGGCAATGGACTTCCTCACCCGCGTGTTACTCGTTTCGCCCGCGCCGGATGCGGAGACGGAGCGCACGCAGTGGGTCCGGTTCCGGCGCCGCTTCCAACAGGTGACCGCGCCGGTGATGGCGAAGGGTGTGGAAGACACGGCGATTTTTCGTTACAGCCGCTTGCTTGCTTTGAGTGAAGTGGGCTGCGCAGCGAGTTCGAACGGCATCTCGGCGGCGCGCGCCCACGCGTGGTTCAGGGCGCGGGCGAAAGATTGGCCAGCCTCGATGTCGGCCACCAGCACGCATGACACCAAGCGCAGCGAAGATGTGCGCAACCGGCTTGCCGTATTGAGCGAGCTACCCCGTGAATGGGGATCGGCGGCGCGCAGCTGGTCGCGCTTGAACGCCAGCAAACGGCGCCAGGCATACGGCCGCGAAGCACCGAGCCGGGAGACAGAGCACTACCTGTACCAGACGCTCGTAGGAGCGTGGGACGGAAGAGTCGACGAAGAGTTCCGGGCGCGCATCTTAGAACACATGACCAAGGCACTGCGCGAAGCGAAGCTAGCGACGAGTTGGACCAGAGTAGACTCTCGATACGAGGAAGCCGTGCTGGACTTCGTGCGAGACATTCTCGATACAGGCCCGCCCGGGACGTTTCTCGAGGAGCTGGACCGGTTTGTGGCGCGGCTGAGGCCGGCCGCGGCGTTGAACAGTCTCGCGATGGTGACGCTGAAGTGCATGGCGCCCGGCGTCCCGGACTTTTACCAGGGCAGCGAACTGCCGATCTTCTACCTGACCGATCCGGATAATCGACGTCCTCTCAACCTGGCGGGACTCGGCCGCGCCGCCCACGCGGATGCGCCGGGCCCGCCGTCGCCGGTCCTATCGGAGGCGAAGGCGTGGCTGACGAAGCGGTTGCTCGAGGTTCGCGGCAGCGACCCCGAACTGCTCGCGAACGGCGGCTACCGTGCGGTGGTAGCCACCGGCGAGCGCCGCGCTAACCTGTTCTGCTTCCAGCGCGAACACGCCGGACGGCGCGTGCTCGTTGCCGTGCCAAGAGTTGTCGCCCCGTTCCTGAACGCTGACGGCAATCTGCAGCCGGGCAGCTTCGAAAACACCTATCTGCCGTCGCCGAAAAGGACTGCTGGGTGGATCAACGGCCTCACAGGCGAGGAACATGGTGGATGCGACGTGTTGAATGCGGGTGAACTCTTCGCGCGGTTCCCCGTCGCCGTCCTCATGGAGAGCGAAGTCCACTGACACGTTCGCCACGCGATCCTGGATTAGGGTTAGTCCGGCGCCAGCGAGGAGTCCTCCGAAGCGACCGATGGGTGGACGAAGGCAGAGATCGAGTGCTCGGCCAGTCGGTAGAGCCGCCTTCCTCTGAGTTGGACCCGGCCATCCCGTTGTTCCGGCCGGCTGCTATCAAACGAAAGCGACCACCGGTAAGGGCGCGGTACTGCGGGCAACCGAAAATCGACAACTTCGAATCCCGCGTTGACCAGGATCAGCACCGTGCTGGCGTTCACCGGCTGCGCCGACGGATAGGCCAAGTCTGGGGCGCCGCCTGCCAACCACATGCCAAGCGTTCGGCGTTCGGGGTCGTGCCATGCAGCCTCGGACAGCTCACTCCCATCGGGGCTATACCAGATGATGTCCCGAGCAGCCTCTCCGCGCACGGGACGACCCTGGAAGAACTTCCGGCGCCGAAGCACGGGGTAAGCGCGCCGGAAGCGTGTGAGCCGGCGCGTCCAGTCCAGCATCTCGCGCTCCGCTGGGCCCCACTCCCAGGACATCCATGAAAGCTCGTTGTCCTGGCAGTAAACGTTGTTGTTCCCTTTCTGGGTACGAGCCACCTCATCGCCGTGGAGGATCATCGGCACACCCTGGCTCAGGACAAGCGTCGCCAGCAGGTTGCGCATCTGCTGGCCGCGCAGCCGCAACACATCGGGGTCATCGGTTTCGCCTTCCACACCGCAGTTCCAGCTGTTGTTGTCGTCCGTGCCGTCTCTGCTCTCTTCGCCGTTCGCTTCGTTGCGCTTCGAACTGAAGCTGACGAGATCGCGCAAGGTAAAGCCATCGTGCGCGGTCACAAAGTTGATGCTTGCGTGCGGCTTTCGCCCACTCTGTTCATAAAGGTCGCTGCTGCCGGTGAGGCGGTTTCCCACCTCGCCGATCTGGCCGGCATCGCCCTTCCAGAACTTGCGCACGTTGTCCCGGTACTTCCCGTTCCATTCGGTCCAGAGGACGGGGAAGTTGCCCACCTGGTAGCCCCCGTCACCCACGTCCCATGGTTCGGCGATGAGCTTCACCTGGGAGAGCACCGGGTCCTGGTGGATGATGTCGAAGAACGCGCTCAGACGGTCAACCGCGTGCAGTTCGCGGGCCAGCGCGGAGGCAAGGTCGAATCGAAAGCCATCGACGTGCATCTCCAGCACCCAGTAGCGCAGGCTGTCCATGATCATCTGGATGGTCCGAGGGTGACGCATGTTCAGTGTGTTCCCGGTCCCCGTGAAATCTTGATAGTAGCGTTCGTGGCCCTCAATCAGCCGGTAGTAGGCCGGGTTATCGATTCCCCGGAACGAAAGGGTGGGGCCGAGTTCATTGCCTTCGGCGGTATGGTTGTAGACCACGTCCAGGATCACTTCGATCCCTGCTTTGTGGAACGTGCGAACCATCGTTTTGAATTCATTGACCGCTGCGCCCGGCGCGGTGCTGGCGCTGTAGCGGCTGTCCGGAGCGAAGAATCCGATGGTGTTGTAGCCCCAGTAGTTGGTCAGCCCGCGGTCCAACAGCTGCCGGTCGTCAACAAAGTGATGCACGGGCATCAGTTCAATGGCCGAGATGCCGAGTTGCTGCAGATAGGTGATCACGCTGTGGTGAGCGAGCCCGCTGAAGGTGCCGCGCAGCTCCGCCGGGACCCCCGGATTCAGCTTCGTCAGCCCCCGAACGTGCGCCTCGTAGATCACCGTCTCGTGCCACGGGGTCCGCAGGGGACGGTCGTCACCCCAGGAGAACCCCGGTTCGATGACCACGGCCTTGGGCATCCCGGGGGCACTGTCGGTGGAATCACAATCGGTGTCGTCTGCGTTGCCGCCCGGCGGATAGCCAAACATGGCTGGCGACCAGCGCACACCTCCAGTGATGGCCCTGGCGTAGGGGTCGAGCAGGAGCTTGGCTGGATTGAACCGGAGGCCCCGTTCAGCTTCGTAGGCACCGTGCACGCGATAGCCGTAGAGCAGCCCTGGGCGAGCGTCCGGCAGATACGTGTGCCACACGTTGTCCGTCTTTTCAGTGAGTTCAATGCGTGCCGCTTGGGTCTGTCCGTACGGTTCATCGAAGAGGCAGAGGTCAACGCGTTCCGCGAGTTCGCTGAAGAGCGCGAAGTTCACTCCGCTTCCATCCCAGGTTGCTCCCAGCGGCGCCGGGGTGCCGGGGTATTGGCGAGCGCCGGGCATTCTCACATCGGTGTCCTTCCCGTATCGCGCGGGTGAGGTTGGTTTGCGGAGGAATGAAGAGGCAGCTGTGGATGCGAGTCTGCGCGGGCTGAGCTAATGCGGGCTCGTTCAGGCGAGCAATGCGCCCTCAAAGTGCGGCTGCACCAACGATAGCCAAATTCGATTCCGTGCGCGACTTTCTGAAGCGTCTTGTGCAGGGCATCACGGAATGTCCGCGGTTATTCTCGCTCCAATTCCGCACGTGCGGTGCGCTCACTGGTACATCGTGGACAGTCTCGGCGCGCAACTCGCCCGCTCGTCAGATCAACAACCCACTCATGGCGGTGGACATGCTCGTCCAAAGCTTCAGCGCGAGCGATCCGAGAATAGGACTCCGGAGGCTTAGCAACCATAAGAGTTCACCCTTGGCGGTTGCGCATCCGAGCAACCTGCATCTCCATCTGGATGAGCTGCTCGGACACGTGGATCACGTCGAGGATCGACGGCTCGTCTATCGCACTGATCCCGCGGACGAGCCGGTCGCACGCTGTGGTCAGGGCGTACGGGGCGTCGGCTCCACGCAGCGCAGCATCGATGCGCACGGCGCGGGAAGCGAGAGCCGCGCGCCAAGTTTGGGCGTGTCCGGCTTCGAACGGTTCTTCTCTGGCGTCCCGAAGGAGGCTCCAGAGAGCGTAGAGGGTGTCCTTTTCAGTGGCCTCCGGTGCTCGTGTCGCAGAGTAAACAACCACGGCGTTTGTCGCCCTCCAATGGTTCCCGTTGGACGGGATCACCGTATATCTCTGACCGTTGTGACCGCGCCGTAGGCGCGCAGATCCTCATTGCTGAAATAGGACCGGGCGGGCGGCCCTCGCCGCGGCAACCCGGCTCCTGATGCGCAGAATAGTCGCCCCAGCACTCCGGCGGCGCCACGCAGGCCCGCCGGAGTGCGCGGCTTATCGCCTAGCGATCGACCGCGCTCTTAACCTTGTCGGCGGCGTTTTTAGCGGCGCCTTTGACAGCCTTACCGGCTTCCTTCACAGCGCCCTGTGCCTTGCCGAGCGTCTCTTGCGAATCGCCCTTGAGGTGCTGTTCCTTGCCCTTGGCTTCCATGCCTTCGTTGCCCGTGGCGCCGCCGATCTTTTCACGGGCCGCGCCCACTGCCTGGTTCGCCCGGCCTTTGGCTTTGTTTGTAGTCGAATCTTTGTCCATTGAGAACTCCTTGTTTGTGGGAACCATTGGTGATTCCTCGCGACTAATGGTCGCCGCCGACTGCTTGCAGGCGCGCTAGCCGCCGACACCGGTTCGTTGCAGATCGATTGCAGGGAACGCCGGTGCGCTCTCCGCGAACGTTATTGACGACCGGCGTTAAGAGCGCCGCCGCCACATGAAGGTGACGAGTACCACGAGCGCGATGGACAGGGCAGCACCCGCCGCCGCCAGTGGCAGAGAGCGGCGACTCTTCCAACTCGCCTGATCCGGATCCTCGGCCACGCCTTTTGGCGCCCCCAGACCAGTTGTCGGCGTGTGCGACGGCGGATCGCTGGCTGGGAAGGAGTCCTCGATGACCTGGTCCAAAGCATCTTCACTTAGCTGGTTGTCCGCAATTGCCGTGTCACCGGAAGTCCTGTTGCGGGGCGTGCCCTTGCCGTTGCCGTTGAAATTAGTCATTTGTCTTTCTCCATTCGATCGAGCAGGTCGAGCATGTCGTTGGCGTGTTCCTCTTCGGTATAGAGGATTGTTTTCATGACGCGGCGCGGGGGTGGGGTCGTGTTCGCCGAGCCAGCGGATAAACTCGGGGTGCGTAGAGAACCATCCATCATGTGTTCGCCGGCGCAAGCACGGATCGCTTCGATATTGGCGACGAAGCCCTTGCGGGCCGGCATTTCTCTTCGCCTACCGGGCTTCCGCGCGGAATCGAAAGCTGGTGTGGTGTCCGCGTAGCCGGTCGCTGCGGGCGTTGATCGTGTGGCGGCCAGAGGACCGCCTCCATAGGTGAGTACTTCGGGCATACTCAACCACAGGGCGTTGCGGCGGGATCAGCCGTCTCCCGGCCTTCGCTTGCAGAAGCGTTGCAGACTCCGCTAGGGGATTTGCTCGCGGGGAATCGTCTCGCTAAACGGGTTCTGGAGACTCGCCGTCCGCTTGGAACATGTACCCGATGCCGGGAAGCGTCTTGATGATCTTCGGGTCGCTGGGCTCAGCCTCCAACTTGTGGCGCAGACGTGAGACCCACACCCGCAAGTACTGCAGGTCGTCCCGGTACTCGGGCCCCCAGACCTTGCTCAGGAGTTCGCCACTGAGGATCACTTTCCCGCCGTTGGCGGCGAGGTGCTGTAGCAGCTGCCATTCGGTGCGCGTCACCGAGAGTTGTTCGCCATTGCGATAGACCAGGCGCTTGCCAAGGTCAACCGTCACGTTGCCGGCGTGAACCACTTGTTCGGCGCTTACGCCAGCCGTTCGGCGCAGCACGGCGCGAATACGGGCCGCCATCTCATCGGCACCGAAGGGCTTGACGATATAGTCGTCAGCGCCGAGCTCGAGGCCGCGCACCTTGTCCACTTCGCGGTCGCGGGCGGTGACAAGGATGACCGGCACCGGCGCGCGCTCACGCAGGGCGCGAAGCACTTCGTGGCCGGTCATTTCGGGCATCACCACGTCAAGCAGGACAATATCAGGCCGCTGTGCCTCGGCCATGGCGAGCGCTTCGTCCCCGGTTGAGGCCGTGATCACGCGAAATCCCTGGGCCGTGAGTTCCAGAGTTATCAGACGGAGGATGCCCATCTCATCATCGACGGCGAGCACCAACGGTTGGCTAGCCATTGAACAGTTCGCCTCCAAACAGTGGGCCGAGCATACGAGCGCGACGTCCACCTGTCACCGCTATGCGGTTGTTGTGCGCCTTAGCCTAACGTTCAACAGGCATTCGAAAAAGGCTGAGCCCAAGCCCAAAGCAATGGCGCGGTCCGAGCATGGCATCGTTCCGGCCGCCTGGGCGCCGGGCATCGCTTGCGGACGCGCCCGGTACCGCTCGAAACCCTCGAGCGCTCTGGTTATGAGGCGTTGGCACCGGGCGCCGCACGTTCGCCGTCGCGGCTCTGATTCGACCGTACCCTGGCGTCTTTCGTCTATCTTCTAGACCCTACCGGAAGCGGGCGAGTCACCCAATCCGGAGGCAGTTGGAGCTGTGCTCCGTCACCCGGACAGATGTGCTCCCAGCGTTCGCGGTCGAATGGCAGCGAAGGGGTGAACGGGGTGCGCGTGGTGTCTCGTGCGGCCTGCCATCTACGCGACACCCGGTAGCCGCGCGCGGTGTTTCGCGCGCAACGGTTCAGATTCGCGTAGATCCAGGCCCAGACAGCGTATTTTTCGGGGCCAATCTCGGCTTCGAACTCCCAGAACTCGGGCGGATGGGCCTCATAGCGGCCTTGGTGTACGTGCGGCGGCCAGACGATGTGCGTCAACTCGTGCTTGCAGATGAACCGGACAACTTCGATCGGCGTCTGCGGGTGGTTCAGGATCGGGTGGAACACCACCAAATGCCGACCCCGTCCCATGAAACCCGTTGGAGATAAACGCGAGCGGCGGCTCGGCAGCGATCCGCACTTCCACTTCCTCCACTCCAAGCTCCGCGAAGTGAGCGGCCCGCACCTCCTCCAGCGTCTCTGTCAACGAAAAGCGCAGGAGAGTGGGCACCGGCTGAAAAAGCAGCGGTTGGTAGCGGTACATGGGTGGCTATCCTATCGCGAAAAGCCACGCCCGTTGTCCGAACTTCAAGCGGTCAACTGACTTCGAAAAGAAATTCCACTTCGACCGGGACGCCGAGCGGCAGTTCGGCCACCCCGATGGCGATTCGCGCTGAGCGTCCCTTTTCGCCGAGCACATCGATCAGCAACTGCGAAGCTCCATTGATCACCCGCGGGTGATCCGTAAAGCCCTCCGCACTGGCCACGTACCCGGCGACGCGTACAACCTGGCTGACGCGCTCCAAGGAGCCAAGGTGCGCCTGCACGATCCCGAGGGCATTTAGCGCGCACTCTCGCGCAAGCGCCTGGCCCTGCTCGATGCTGACGGCCGCGCCCAGCTTGCC
>JBDUAL010000451.1:0-2606 GCA_040004685.1 Anaerolineaceae bacterium
CGTCTGGTCTCGATAACCGTGCCTACGTTGGTTCTCTGCGGTGCGGATGATGGAATGGTGCCCCCGGAGAACAGCCGCAATCTCGCCAGCCGCATTCCGGGAGCGCGACTCGTACTGATTCCTCAATGCGGCCACCTGCCGATGCTGGAGAAGCCCGAGACTGTGGCCGGGCTCGTTTTCGAGCACCTCGGAGTCTAGCTACTTCGACAATTCGAGGTATCGGCGCTTCATCCAGTCGCCTTTTGCGCGGTACTCGTTGGGTGTCGAGAGACTGCCCTTTCGCCCCGCAGTTCGCCCGTAGTCCACGTTCAGTGCGGCGTGGTGGTTTTCTCCCGAACCGTGACGCCTCGCCCGTTCCTTGGCAGCGCGGTTCGTCCAGACCTTGCAGTATTCAACCGCATCTTTCATCTCGGCGGCAAGATCAGTGACTTCCACGGTCGGCGCCGGCGGCAAGTTGTGGTTGAAGCGAAGGCCGCGCCCGAGCTGCTGAATAACTGGCTCGCGGCTGAAGATAGCGTCCAGCTTCAGCACCACGCTCACGGTTGGTGCGTCGAATCCTTCGCTGGCCTTTTTGACCTGGATGAGGACGTCGTACTTTTTGGCGTGAAAGTCAGCAAGGCGGCGCGTGTTTTCGCCGTCAGCGATATCAGCGGAGTGAACGACGACGCAGCGAAGTGACGAGTGCCAGCGGCCGAAGAGGCGGTAGAGGTGGTTGGCGTGCCCGGTGGTGGCGGCGAACACAAGTCCCTGGTGCTGTCCCCTGGCCGCCGCGAGTTTCGCCTGCAGGGTGGCTGCAAACTCGCGGACGAGTGGGGCGACGTAGTCTTCGTTCCAGCGCAGCTGTTGGCGCACGCACTTCTGATCGAAGTCAGGAAGTTCCGCCATCTCCGATGCCGTGAACTCGAAGATTTCGCCTTCCGCGTTCCGCAGTTCAACGGCGTAGTCTTTCATCTGCATGTTGAGATGCTTGAGAATCCCGCCCTCTTTCCAAGCTTGGCGCATTGAGACTTCGAGCAGCGGGTCAATTACGAGCCCGCCATCGTCAGCATCGAGGTAGCGCACACCGGCTATCGCTTCGCGATCCAGACGAACCGGGGTGGCAGAGAGGAGGAGGCGCGATTGAACGGGGAGTTGGGCGAGCGCGGCGGCCCACGACCCACGTTCGCTCAGGTGGTGTGCTTCATCGCACACGAGGTGCATGCGCCGGTCGCCACAGAGTGAGGCGTAGACCCGCGGTGCAGCGATAACCTGTTGGTAGCTGGCTACGATGAAGTTCGCGTCGCTGGCCCGGATGCGTCCGGCGAAGGCATTGTCCGCCAGGATCTTTCGGATGGGACGGCTGCTGCCGACGACAGCGAGGGCGCGTTCAACTCCCGCGTACACCTGGCTGCGGAGCACGTCCGTTGGCGTGAGGTAGAGGCATGTGTCGGCCCCGATGATTCCAGAGGCGACTTCGAACGAACCCGTTCCGATAACCGTTTTACCGTAGCCCACCGGTACGACCACTAGTTCCGATCTGGAACCTTCCCGCAATACGGCCGCCCAACGTCTCAGCGCTTCGGCCTGCCCGGGGCGGAGGCGCTGGGGAACGTGCTGCGTGGGGCTTGCAGTGCGCTTGAGGCTCAGGCTGGGGCTCCGACTTGGGGTTCCACCAGCCTACGACGACGCCTGAGCAGTGTCAGGGTTTTGGTGGTTCACGATCCGTCATGGACGAGGGAGCGCGGTCCGTTCAATCGCTCGCGGCGAGGGGAATGAAGGACCGGTATTGAAGCACGGGGGTGACCGCGCCCGCCGAGGACGGAGTGACGGCGGCGTCTTTGGTCAGGAACTCAGCTGCGACCCAGCCTTCGCCGGAAGGGGTACTCACCTTGAGCCAGGTTAGCCCGCTATTCAACGTTGGGCCGGAGAGCACGGTAACGGGCGTGCCATGAGCCAGTATCGCCTTGACGGAAGCGTCCCGACCGGCGCCGCTACGCAAGTTCAGAACGTCCCCGGGGGTGTAAACGCGGGCCCTGTCGCCCGCGAGCAGCACCTGCCCCGGGGCCGGTGCCGTGAGCGCCGAGGGCACCGTTGGGATTCCAGGGGCGGATTTCGCCGTCGCTCCCGCCGCAATACGGTAGATGTGGAAATTGAGGCCGTAGCGGGCAGCTGCGATCGATGGCGAGTAGTTTTTGCGTTGGTGCACCACGCCGTCGAAATCCCGGTTTGAATCGATGATGTTGAAGAGCCCACCGCCGAGGTTTTCCACAATTATCCCGTTGTGGAGACCGGGATAATCGGCGTTGGGTCCGGAATCGGAGTCCCGGACCATCTGGATGATGTCGCCCGGCTGCGCGTCGCCGGGGTCGGCGATTTCAACCGCACCAGCGTCAAAGTAGCCCTGGCGGTAGTCGAAACCCATCTGCTGGCCCGTGGCTTCGCGGACGATCTTCTTGACGAACGCCCAGCACTCGCCTTGCCAAGTGCCGTCATAACCGATGGCAGCGGCGACAAGGGGGTTGGTTGGCGCGGGCGGCGCGGCTGTCGCTGGGACAACCGAGAGCGCGAAAATGGCGACAACGGCGACCAGGATGGCTGCCAGGGCCGCTCGATGTTGGGACATCGGC
>JBDUAL010000041.1:0-8709 GCA_040004685.1 Anaerolineaceae bacterium
TTCGAAACTGGCGCCAACCGCGAATGGCGCCGCCCCTACCAGTGCGGCGCCGCTTTTGCGGCGCGCTCTTCGTCTCGCCGCCGGGACCGGATTGGTGCTGACGGGAGCGTCGTCCCCTTCGATTCTGCTGGGCGTTGCTCTCATCCCGCTCGGGCTGCTGATCGCGGTTCCTGCTTTTCTCAAGCTCGTTCCGAAGGGGACCGTTGGTCTGCAGCGTGGGCCATCGGCGGCGGTCGCGGGCATGGGCTTGTTGAACCTCGCATTCTTCGGCAGCGAAGCGTTCATCCCGCTCGCGCTCAAGGAGATTCGCGGCGACTCGACGCTCGTCTCGGGCCTCGTGCTCACGGCGGCCACGCTGAGCTGGACTGCTGGCGCATGGGCGGCCGAGCGGCTCGGTCGGCGTTTAGACCGGCGTACGCTCGCGTGGCCCGGTGCGCTGGTGCTGGCTCTCGGCATCGCGGGTGTGAGCACGACGGTCTTTCCATCGATACCGATCGCCTTCGTGACGCTCTCCTGGGGAGTGGCCGGCTTCGGCATCGGGCTGGCCTACAGCACCTTCTCGCTGGTCGTTCTAGCGGGCGCGCAAGCGGGCAGCGAAGGCGCCGCCGCCTCTGGCATGAAGTTGGCCGAGGTGCTCGGCGGCGCCGTCGGCATTGGGCTCGGGGGCGCACTGATCGCCGCCGGCGAGGCGGCCGGACGGGTGGAGCTGGCGACCTTCGAGGTGTTCGCCTTCACGGCCGTCGCGGCGCTCGTGTGCGCGCTTGCCGGGTCTCGGCTGGTTGCTCGCGTCGTTTCGAACGCGCGGGAGGGCGCCTACCCGGGTGGGCCGCCGTCCCCGTTACGGAGCGCCCGGGATGAACAAGGTGAGTGGCGCTCCTGTACGATTGCCAACGATGAAGGCGTCCGAGATCGCTCAGGAAGTTGACGGAAGAGGGCTGTACTGGTTGGAAGGATTGACCCGCACTGTCGACAGGCGATCAGCGTATTGGGCGGCCGTGAGGTCGCCTTCCGCGTATTCGGTGGACCACAGTTCTACCAGCCCGACGATTTCGAGCACCGACGGATCCGCCGATTCGACACCGCCCCAGTCGATTGCTGTCAACCAGTCGACGATCGCCTCTGAATCAACTCCGTGCTTGAGCGCGCCGCGCACCGTTGCGCGCACTTGCGCCGTGCTCAGGCGTTCTATCTGAATGAGGCGAGACATCAAAGCCACCAACCTTGAGGATCTGACGGCGATCTGGGCGGACAACGCTGTCGATGAAAAGCTCGCCGCTGGTCTACTTAATAGTATCACCGCCGCCGATGCGCGAACGACCAACCCTCTATACGCCGGTGCGCGTTCAAGGATCATCAAAGTGCTGGCGCCAAAAGGTCGGCACATCGGCACTTACCACGAGATCCTCGCCCCTGACTCCTCGATTCTTCACCGCCACCCGAAGGACTACACTTTGCGAGATTGTACGCGCGTTCGTCTCGCTGGACAGCGTTCCGCGGAATAATCCGCAAACCCCGCCTACCGTGTCGCGGCCATCTCCCGCAGGCCGCGCTGGAGCGTCGCCGCCGTGACCACACCGTGCTCCGCGAAGTCCGCGATGACGTTTGCAAGCTCTTCGGGGACCTCGGTCGGGACGCCATGGCTGACGCGACTAAAGACGTGCAGCGTGGCGTTGCCGAGACGGGCGAAATCTGCCAGGTTAGCGGTCAGGAGGCTGTCGGCGGCCCCCGCGATCAGCAGAGTGGGGACCTTGATTTCGCCTAGCCGCGAGCCCTTGCTGTAGCTGCAGAGCGCCTCCCACGACTCGTCGTAGTGGGCGTCCGAGATCTTCAGGCGGCGCCGCGTGTCCTCTTCGAACCAGGCCTGCGAACGGGGGCGGGCGGAAAGCGCCATGCTCTCGCGCACCATCGTCGTCAGGTCTTTGGCCACGCGCAGGGCACGACTGCGGGCATGCATTTCAGGGGGGCGACAACGCCATCGGCCGGCGCCGGCGCAACGAGCACCAGTTTGTTTAGGCGGTCCTGGTAGGAGAGGCCGAGTTCGTAGCCGATGACGCCGCCCATGCTGTGCCCAACGTAGGTGAACTTCTCAAGGCCAAGGTGATCCACCATGGCGATGACATCGGCGGCGTACTGCTCGATGGTGTGGCCGTCCGCCGGGTGCCCGCTGTCTACTGTGCCACGACAGTCCATGCGGAAGACGCGATAGCGGTCAGCGAGGTGGGGCACGACATCGTCCCAGGTGTAGTGGGAGCCGGTATAGCCGTGGTGGATCAGGATTGGCTCGCCGGAGCCGTGCTCATCGTAGAAGAGATTTACGCCGTTGATTGTTGCCTGGGACATAGCTGCACCTCTTTGGGAGAGTAGGCGAAGTTTACCCCGCGCGCAGGGCGTTGTGTGCGCTCCCGCGCGGCGGGGGTTGCGAAACTAGAAGCGCGCGGGACGCTTCTCCATGAAGGCGGCCACTGCTTCCTTGTGCTCTGAGCCGCTGCGCGCCGCCGCGTTGGCCGCGTTTTCGATCGCCATTACGGCGCGAACGTCGCTGTTGGTGGCGTTCTGGGCGAACATCGCCTTTACGCGGGCGACGGCCTCCGGCGGCTGAGCGGCGATCAGTTCGCCAATCTCGACGGCGCGATTGAGCAGTTGGTCTGGCGCCACAACTTCGCTTACCAGCCCCGCCTCCTTTGCTTCGGCGGCGCCGACGAGCGAGCGGTCAGGCACCACTCGATCGCCCGGCCGGTGCCAACCAATTGCGAAAGGTAGTACGAGCTCGCAAGTTCTGGCACCAGCCCCATCTTCACGAAGAAGAAGCCGAAGCGGGCAGCCTCGCTGGCGATGCGAATGTCCATCGGCAGGGCGTGGGTGATGCCGACACCGACGGCCACGCCGTTGATCGCCGCGATCGTGGGCTTCGGCATGCGTTGCAGGAAGGTGTTCCAGTTATCTTCGCCAGCGGTGGCCGAAGCACGCGTCCCGCCGCCCTGGATCTGGTTCGCCCAGCCGCCAACATCGGCGCCGGAGCAGTAAGCGCGGCCCGCGCCCGTGAACACCAGCGCACCGACGGTGCCATCGGCGTTCGCCTCTTCGATGGCGTCACGCAGTTCCTGGTGGATCACTTCGTTCCAGGCGTTCAGCCGCTCGGGCCGGTTGAGGGTGAGGATTCGCACGCGACCGCGCTGCTCGGTCAGGATCTGTTCGTACATGGAGGGCTCCGGTCCGGGGTTTGGTGGTGCGGGCAGTGTGCCTGTTTCGGGCGAGGATGTCACCGTCCGGTGGCTTGGTGCGATCAGCGGACCAGAACGCCAGCCACCTCTGCTCCTCCCCCCTCGAGCTTTTTGGCGTCCTCAACCTTCATCGAGCGTCCTTACTCCGCCAGCGACTTCAGCGGGTGACGACCGTCAACGTTGCCCACCAGGTTGCCGTGAACGTTGTAGCCGAGCAGCTCCTGCAGACGTTGCGGAAGCTGGCGCACGGTCTCCTTTGGCACCGCCAGGTACTGGTTCTCCTGTTGGCGAAGCCACCCGGCGACGTATTCGAGGATGACCCCGAGGCGCGGTCGATCGGTCGTGTTTGCGCCGCCACCGTGAAAGACATCGCCGACGAAGAACATCAGCGAACCGGCGGGCATCACGGCGCGCAGCGTCTGCATCTGCTCGTCCGGTCGCTCGTCCCGCCAGAGGTGACTGCCGGGAATCACGTGCGTCGCGCCGTTCGCCTCGGTGAAATCGTCGAGCGCCCACATCGTATTGACGATGAGCTCGCGATGCGGCCGGGCGATCGGGTAGACGCCGTCATCACGGTGCAGCGGCTGAGCGGTCTCGCCGGGGCCGATCTGGATCGCCTGGGGCGCACTCAACTGGAAGCTGCCGAGTACCCTTTCGAGAACGCCAAGCACGAGAGGGTAGGTGGCTGGCTCATCGAAGGCGCGCGTCTTGGCGAAGAGGGCGTAGACGCGCTGCGTTTCGAATCCTTCGAAGTTGTTGCGGCCGCGCGGCGTGAGGGCCAATACGCGCAGCACTTCGTCGCGTTTCGCCTTCACTTCGTCGGCGCTTAGCGCCCCCTGGACGATTGCGAAGCCATCGCGCTCCAGCGCCGCCGTCACCTCATCGACGCTCGAATCCGGATTCAGGAATGTCATCTCACCCTCCCGCGCGTACGCGCCGCAACTGGGAACGGAGCATACGCCGACGCGAGTGCGAGGTGCTGACATTGGGAGTGGCAGACCGAACTGAACCGTGGATGGAGAGGGGGAGATTCGAACTCCCGGTGACTTTCGGCACACCGTTTTTTCGAGAACGGGACCATCAACCACCAGTGTAGGGATCTCCTCTCCGAGCGTGATTGCCTGTCGCCACGAGGGGTACGAAAAAGCCCGCCTGCTAGCGGGCCGCTGCGTTGGTCACTGTTGGCGGAGAGGGGGAGATTCGAACTCCCGGTGACTTTCGCCACACCGTTTTTCGAGAACGGCACCATCAACCACTCGGACACCTCTCCACTCAAGAGTGTATCAGCCTGTAGCCCACGGAAAACCGGTCCGGCTTAGCCCTTCTTTTTCGCCTTTGGCCGTTTCTTCGTGTCATTCTCCGGCTCGTCAGCAACGCTGGCCGCCGCAGTTGGTCGCGGCGCCCGAGTGGTGCGCAGGTCGAGGAGCGCGTCGTCGATGCGGTCCATGCGCAACAGGATGGTGTGAACCTGGTCCGCGAGGCGTTGGAACTCGCTAAAGGGCACCCCACCGGCCGCGCTCACCATCGGTTCGAAGGCGGTGCGACTGGTCTGTCCGATCTGCGTCTTCATTTCGAGGAAGGTGCGCTCCATCTCCGCCAGTGCGGCCGCGCTCTCCTCTGATTTGGCGCCGGCGGACATCTGGGTGCCCCACGAGGCCAACACGCGGTCGCTCAGCTTCTTCCAGTTCGTCATCATTTCGGCCATTGCGTCTTGGGTCATGTGCGAATCGTAGCAGTTAGGAAGGAATCGGTGCGCGCAAGTAGCGTGCCGGCTGTTGGTTTCCCGCCGGCGAGCAACGGCCCACCGGCGGCGAAGAAGATGCAGAACGGCAGCGCCACCGGTCGAGTGCCGCCCCAGGTTCTGCCGGCCGAGGTAGTTCGCCCACAAGGGTCTCCTGCACCTGTCCCAAAGCCACCGCGCCTCGTGACAGGAGGTTAGGCTCCTACCGCCCTGTCCAATCCGGCGCACGCTTTTCGGCGAACGCCCGCGGCCCCTCCACCGCATCGCTGCTGTTGCGGCGGCGCATCTCCCACTCGTAACGTCCGACCGCGGCCTCTGCGAGTGAGCTTTCGAGCCCGACCATCGCCGCCTCCTTCGTCGCGCGCACCGAGAGCGGAGCGCAGCGGATGATGTCCCTCACCCAGGAGTCCACGCACTCATCGAGCTTGGCCAGCGGCACAACTTCGCTCACGAGCCCAAGCTCATAAGCGCGTGCCGCCGGGATGTGGCGTCCGGTCAGCATGTAACCCATCGCGGCCTTCAGCGGCGCCTGGCGCGGCAGCCGGTGCACGCCGAGCGCGCCGGCGATGAGCCCACGCCGCGGTTCGGGCAGACCCACTTCTGCGTGATCGGCGGCCACGATGATGTCGCACGCGAGGGCCATTTCAAACCCGCCGCCGAGGGCGAACCCGTTGACGCGGGCGATGATCGGCTTGAACAGGTCGAAGCGGCTGGTCAGCCCGCCAAAACCGCCCGCGGGCATGCTCAGGTTAGGGCGCTGTTCTTTCGTCAGGCGCGACATCTCGGCGGTGTACTTCAGGTCGTTGCCGGCGCTGAACGCCTTGTCGCCGTCGCCGGTGAGGACGCCCACCCAGGCGTCGTCGTCAGCGGCGAACTGATCCCAGACCGCACCGAGTTCGCGGCTGGCGTGAGCATGCAGGGCGTTCATCACCTCCGGGCGGGTGATGGTGACATAGGCCACGTGGCCCTTTTTTTCGTAGCGGCAGAATTCCAAGGCGATCCTCCGGGGGTGATGCCGCGGATGATACGCGTTCTCTTTTGGGACGGTTCGCCCGCCCCGGGAAGAGCTAAGGACGGACGAACCGTGGGTAAGGATTACCCCCAGCGCGGCTGCTCGCCGAGGTCGATGCCGAAGAGCGTCTTGCCCACGAGTTCGTGGACGAGGCCGCTGTTGGCCGGGTGGAAGCCCCCGCAGCGGACGTCGCGATAGAGCCGTTCAAGCTCGTTGCTCTTGAACATGCCGGTGCCGCCGGACATATCGAGGGCAATATCGACGACGCGCTTGGCGCCTTCCACGGCGTTGTACTTGGCGGACACCAGTTTCATCGGCCACTCGCCGCCATGGTCCACTCCGTTGGCCCAGTCGCTGGCAACGCGGTCCACCTGGGGACCGATCGCTTCGAGGATGAGCTGCATCTCGGCGGCCCGGTGCTGGACCTCCGGGTGGTAAGCCATGGAACGCGTGAGGGCGAGCGACGTCCTCTTCTTCGCACTCGCAACCGCAAGGTCACGCGCCCGCTCGGCGATGGCGATGTAGACGCTGGCAAAGGTCGGTTCGGCCCAGGCAAAGATGCTGAGCACGAAAAGGTCAGCGCCGCCCGCGGGAAGGACTCGGGCGATGTACTTGTCGGGGACGAACGCGCCGTCGAGGATAGTGTCATCGCTGCGGGTGGCGCGCATGCCGAGGGTGTCCCAGGTTTCCTTGATGGTGTACCCGGCAGTGTCGCGCGGCATGAAGGCGTGGACGATCTGGCCGTCCGCGGTCATCCCATGGATGCCGAGACGGGTCCACACTGGCGAGAGGCTGCCGAAGATCTTGTGGCCGAAGAAGCGGTAGCCGCCATCCGTCCGTTCAGCGCGGGTGGTGGAGAGAAAGAGCGGGAGTTCTGCGCCGGCTTCGCCGTGCCCTGCCGCGAATACCTCGCCGGCGGCGGCTTCCTTCAGTAGCCACTCGAGTGAGCTATCGCCCATGCGGCGCATGTCCGAAGCCACGCCGGTCCAGTACTGGTGCATATTCGTGGCGAGCGCGGTGGCCGGGGCGTTGTAGGCGAGTTTGCGAAGAACCTGGATGTAGTCTGCGAGACTCGCTCCGTGACCCCCGAATTCAGTTGGGATGCAGTACCTCAGGTAGTCTGCAGCGCGAAGATCTTCGAAGTCTTCGTGAAAGAAGGTATTGGCCTGGTCGTATCCGGCGGCGCGGTCGTGAAAAGTGCTGAGCAGTTCATCCGAAAGGATCGGGCGCTCGAGCGTTGGGGTAGTCATCAGGGGCCTCCTTGGGCTGCTGGCTCGAATCGGCCCGCCAGATTGGCGCGTCGGCTCGAAGGAGCTTTCCGCTCTGAACTAAGGGCGCGCCCGTCGACACTTCGCCCACTCGCGCACGTTCCGCGCAGCGTGGCACGGTCAGCAACACAATGTCTTACATATTCACGACGCGTCGGCGCGAGCGAGTGTGACCATATCTGTTTGAGAAGTCAAGAGCTTCGGGTCGATGAGCAGGGGCAACCCACCACTTGCGCGCCATGTCCACGTTTCGGCATCTGTCGCGAGGCACTCACCGAGGTGAACGAGCTGCGTCCGCAGCCTTGCATCCCATTGGTGGGACCGCCGCGCCGCGCCCACTCACTCGACCGACAACACAACCTTGCCGAAGTTTGCGTTCGAACCCATGTACTGCTGCGCCGCCGCAGCCTCGGCCAGTGGGAAGACGCGGTCAATCACCACCTTGACGCGGCCGCTGGCGATGTGCGGCAGGACGCTCTTTTCGAACGCTCGCGTGGCGTGGGCCTTCTCCTCCAGCGGACGGGCGCGGAGCGTGGTGCCGCGCACCTGGAGGCGCTTCTGCAGCAATACGCCGAGGTTCGCCTGGGCCGCCCCGCCGCCCATCAGGCCGACGATCACCATGCGCCCCTTCAACGCGAGAGCGCGGAAGTTCTTCTCCAGGTAGTCCGCGCCGATGACGTCAAGGACTACGTCCACGCCCCGGCCGCCGGTGGCTTCGAGGGCCACTTCGGCGAAATCCTGCGTCTTGTAGTTAGCGCCCACATCCATACCTAGCTTCTTCGCCCGGTCGAGCTTCTCGGTGCTGCCTGCGGTACCGATCACGACGCTCGCGCCCATCATCTTCGCGATCTGGATGGCGGCCACGCCGACGCCAGAACCCGCGGCATGGATGAGTACGGATTCCCCTGCCACCAGTCCGCACTGGAGGAGCGCATCGTGGGCCGTGATGTAGACCTCGGGCGTGGCGCCCGCTTCGTGCCAGGAAAGGCTCTCTGGCACCTTCATTGCGAGGCGCTGGTGTGTGATCACCTGCTCGGCGTATCCCGCGCCGGGGAGCAACCCCATCACCCGTTCGCCCACGGCGAAGCCCTCGACACGATCACCGATGCGGATGACTTCGCCGGCAAATTCGAGGCCGGGGACGTCGTGCGCCGGCTTCGGGCCGGGCTGCGGGTAGCCACCCATGCGCTGGAGGATGTCGGCGCGATTGAGGGCCGTCGCATGGACGCGGATGAGGAGGTCTTCCGGGCCCGGTACCGGGTCCGGGACATCCTGGTAGGTCAACACTTCGGGGCCGCCCGGCTGAGCAATAACGATAGCTTTCATAAGCAGCAGTCTACGTCCGAGACACTCGCGCCGCGTGGCTTATTCCGGCGCGCGCAGGGCGCGCGATTCGGGGGCTCAGATGGTGCTGCATGGAGCCTCCTCACGGATTCGAACCGTGGACCTACGCTTTACGAAAGCGTC
>JBDUAL010000452.1:0-2599 GCA_040004685.1 Anaerolineaceae bacterium
AGGTCAAGCGCTGAGGCGGTCGACCTGGCCGCACCCACCGCACGCGGAACCTCTGATACCTGCATTTTCCCCTTACCCTCGCCGGTTTGCAGCACGAGATCGCGAAGGTGTGCAACCTGCGCACGATACCGAAAGCTCAGGCTATGGTAGCGCCGGTGTGCCACGCGGGGAGGGCCGGTGTATGCTTTCCACACTCAAAACAACCACCTTTACCGGTATAGCGCCCGCTGGCGCAGCGAAAGATCGGAGAGAACATGAAACCGACAGGTCTTCCGGACGGCGAGGCCGCTGGACGGAACATCACGGCGCGAATTGAAGAGCTGGGGGATTGGAGAGGAGAGACGCTCGCTCATGTCCGTCGGCTCGTCCACGACGCCGACCCTGACATCCAGGAAGAATGGAAATGGGAGAAGCCAACATCTCCCGGAGTTCCCGTCTGGTCCCATGACGGAATCGTCTGCACAGGGGAATCCTACAAGCAGGCCGTGAAACTCACCTTCGCTCGCGGAGCGTCCATTGAAGATCCGAAGAAGCTCTTCAATTCCAGCCTGGAAGGGAACACGAGGCGTGCGATCGACTTCCGCGAGGGGCAGAAGATCAACGAAACCGCCTTCAAGCAACTCATCCGCGCTGCGGTGGCGGCCAACTCCGCAGCACTCGCTCAACGGGCAGCCAAGAGGAAGTAAGCCGGGCTCTCAGGAGTATTCCGTACCGACGGACGTTCGCAAGAGAAGCGGAGGTACGGGACGAATTCGCTTCCGGCCACGGCGTTGGCGCGTATTGTTGACTAAGTCACTCCACTTAGTTGTAAATCGCGTTTCCCAGTGCTACGCTGTTAGTTGCATGAAGCTACTAAGGCTGATGCAAGGAGAACAAAGATGACTTCAGAGCTTTTGACCTACGCAATTCTCGCCGAACGCGAGCGCGTCTACGATGGCCTTCGCTGGCTACGCGAATGGCGCCGTGGTTCGGCGACGAGCCAGTCCGAGGCAGTTTGGGAGCCGCCAGTTGCCGCCCCACGGCGACCAGAGCTGACCCACCGCTGTCTATCGACCGAGACCTGCACGGCTGCTGGCCGCTAGAATCGCGGCATCTGTTCAGAGGAGTCGCATATGACACTCGCAGGCCGGGTTGCGCTGGTAAGTGGTGGAGGGCGCGGGATCGGACGTGCCATTTCGCTCGCACTTGCCGAGGATGGGGCTGCGGTGGCCATCAACTATCGCAAGGATGAGGAAGCCGCAAGGGAGGTGGCCGCCCAGATCATCGCGGCTGGTGGCAGGGCGAACATCTACGCCGCCTCGGTGGAGAACGTGGAGCAGGATGAGGCGATGGTCGCCACGGTGCTCGCTGATTTCGGCAAGATCGACATCCTGATCAACAACGCGGGCATCGCCAGTCGCGGGAACTCGGTGCATGACACCGACCCGGCGGAGATGGAGCGGGTAGTGCGCACCCATGCCTTCGGTTCGTTCTACCTGTCGAAGTTCGTGCTCCCGAGCATGCGCCAGCAGGCGCGTGGGGACGTCATCTTCATCTCCTCGGTGGCGACCTTGCGGATGGCCGGCAATGGCGGACCCTACAACATGGGCAAGGCGGCGATGGAGGCGTTGGCGCTGACGCTCTACAAGGAGGAGCGGCGTTACGGGATTCACGTCAACATCGTCGCGCCGGGCCTGGTCGAAACGGACATGGGCGTCCGCCTGGCGAAGGCGACGCAGGGAGTCGCGGACATCCGCGAACTGGACAAGTCGATGCCGTTCGGGCACGTCTGCCAACCAAGCGACGTCTCCGATGTGGTTCGCTACCTCGTCTCGGACCGGGCGGGCTACATTACCGGCCAAAAGATCAACGTGGATGGTGGCGGTCAGTAAGTGCAGCCGCCTGACGTGGAGGTGACCCGGATGACCGAGGTGCCCCAGGGAGTGCTGCAGCAGATGCAGGAGGTGGGCAGCGACCTCTATCAACTCGCGCTGGTCACGAGCCACGGGGGTAACCTGAGCATGCGGGTGGGGCACGAGATGTGGATCACCGGCACGAACACCATGCTCGGCCGGCTGAAGGAGCGCCACATCAGCCGGGTGTCACCGAGCGGTGCGCACGAGGGCCCGCCTCCAAGCAGCGACACGGTGCTGCATTCGACGATCTACGCGGTAACGGGCGCGAACGCCGTCGCCCACGCCCATCCTCGGCATGCCATCGCTTGTTCGTTCGATACGGACCTGTTCGTGCCGGGAGACCTCGAGGGCCAGTTGCATCTGAAGGACGTCCCGGTGATCGCCGTCGGGCCGCTGCAGGTGGAACAGATCGCAAACGCCTTGCAGTCACGGCTGATCGTCATCCTGCGCGGGCACGGGGCGTACGCGCGCGGACAGAACCTCTGGGAGGCGCTGCACTGGGTGACGGCGCTGGAAGAGAGTGCACAGATCGCCTGGTTGCGGGGCCAGCGGAGCTAATGGAGGTCGCTCATTAGAAGGATGTGAGATTCTTTCGGCCCCTCCGGCAGTGGCCGTAGGACATGGTTCACGATGTCTGGCTCGAGCCCCATGGCTTCGAGTGGAATTACGCCGAGTAGTGGCGGCGCGCCTGGTGGAAGCTCGAG
>JBDUAL010000453.1:0-2588 GCA_040004685.1 Anaerolineaceae bacterium
CAGCGAAGGGCAAAAGCGGCTCTTTGTCATCAATTGGAAGGCCGCAAGCGAACTTCGCCGCAGAATCGGCGGCCGACTGCGGATTTTCGTACAGCGTTGAAATGGCCGTGATGCGAAAGAGTTTTCCGAGTTCGGCCGGTTGGAAGGTAGAGACGCGCGACCGTACGCGTTTTTGGGCGTCGAGCTGCGCCTGCTTCGCCTCAACGTCGTCCACGCCGTAGAACTCCGACCACGCCGCGTTGTCGAACTCGCCTTCTCCAAGCGCTTGCTCCTCGAAGCCCGTCGGGAGCTCGGCAGCAGTGAGCGCCATCGCCTTGAGGTCGTAGACGCCGTCGCCCTTCTCCGGATAGAGCCGACTGGCCCCGCAGGCCGAGGAGAGGGAAAGCACGCCCAACATGAGCGCGGTGGTTCGGAGCAACATGGCAGGTTCCTTCACACTAGATGCCCGGTATCGTAAGGCACGCCGAGATTCCGGTACCGCGTTGGGGTGTGGCTGCGGAAAGCCGTCTTGCCGCGTATGCTTCGGGCATTCGAACTGGAGACACACATTGGGCCTATCCACCGAAGACCAGCTGGCGATCCAGCAGCTTTATGCGCGGTACAACCACGCGATCGACTCTGGGCAAGGAGATGCGTGGGCCGCGACCTTCGTTGCAGACGGCGTGTTCTCGTCCGGCAATGGGACGTTTACTGGGACGGAGCAGTTGGCGGGCTTTGCAAACGGGTTCGCGAAGCAGCTAAAGGGCAGGCACTGGACGAACAACCTGCTGCTTGAGGAAGCTGCGGGCGGCGCGAAAGGAAGCTGCTACCTCATGCTCCTACGGTTGACTCCGGGCGAACGACCTCCGGCGGGCATCATGTTCACCGCGATCTACAACGATGAACTGAGGAAAGTTGATGAGGACTGGCGCTTTACAACGCGGACAGTAACCGCTGACGCCTGAGCCGGTGGACGACGCTGGCGGGTTGCGAGCTTGAGGGCGTTCTTCGCATGGGCGGTCATCGTGGGGTTCGTGCTGCTCGCGGTGATGGCAGTGGTGTTTCGGTCACAGTCGGCGCGAGATTTGTTGAAGTTCGGCCGGAACGCTCTCTGGATCTACATCGCCGTTGTGTTTGGGTTGGCGGTCGTACAGATTTACCGCGAGGGGCTGTAACGGTGCGGGTCTTGATAGCTCCCCAAGAATTCAAGGGCAGCCTCTCGGCGGAGGAAGCGGCGACGGCGATTCGACGCGGTTTGCGGCGAGCACGGCCAGATTGGACGTTCGACTTTCTCCCACTTTCGGACGGCGGTCCGGGATTCCTCGACGCGTTGCGAAAAGCGGTGAAATCCGACACCTCGGCGAGCGTGGTTCACGACGCGCTCGGCCGACCCGTCCTCGGGCGTTGGGTGGTCATCCGCGAATCGGGCGACGTCTTCATCGAGGCGGCACAGGCGAACGGACTCTACCATCTCCGCACCGATGAACTGGACCCGCTCTACGCTGACACCGCTGGAGTGGGCGAGCTGATAGCCGAAGCAGCTCTGGGGGTCCCTGCACGAATCATCGTCGGCGTCGGCGGAAGCGCCACCACGGATGGCGGAAGCGGGATGGCGCGCGCGTTGGGGGCGGTCTTCCTGGACGAAGCCGGCAACGCGCTGCCGCCGGGCGGCGCGCCGCTCGCTCGCCTCGCGCGAATCGATTGGCGGCCACCAGACTGGGTGGGACAGATCGAGATCGTGGTCGCCTGTGACGTTACCAGTCCACTTACCGGCCCGGCGGGGACTGCGACCGTATATTCGCCCCAGAAGGGCGCCACGGTTGGACAGGTGGAACTGTTGGAAGCTGCCATGCTGCGCTACGCAGCGGTACTGAAGCGGTCGCTGGGTGTCGACATCGCGTCGCTGCCGGGTGGGGGCGCTGCGGGTGGCCTGGGCGCGGGACTCGTTGCCTTCCTGGGAGCACGCATCGCCAGCGGCTTCGAAATCGTTTCCGAAGTTACGCACCTCCGTGAGCGGATGGAACGGTGCGCGCTTGTGGTGACAGGCGAGGGCAGCTTCGATTCGCAGTCGACGCTGGGCAAGGTGAGCGGGAAGGTGAGCGAGATGGCGAACGCGCTCGGCAAATCGTGCATGCTTTTCGCCGGGCGCTCCGATCAAGCAGACCCCCGCATTCGAACGCTGCTTGCCGACGAGCCGGATTTGGCGCGGTCAATGCAGAGAGCGGACGCGTTGCTTTCGGCGGTTGCTGCGCGGTGGGCATCAGAACAGGCCTGAGCGGATTTAACAGCTCACTGATCAAGTAGCTGCCGGGCTTTCCGGGCGGTGTGGGCGTCAATGACCTGGTTGCCGAGGCGGGCAACCCACGCTCCGTCCGCGCGAGCGGCCTCGTACGCGGCCACCTGTCGTTGGGCGAGTTCCGCAACGTGAGCGGGCGGCGAGAATGCAGCGTTTGCGAGGCTCGCGCCGCGCGCATCTGGGAGTAGTACCCCGGCGAATCCGTACTGAGAGAGATGCGGCAGCTGCAATGGCTCAGCGACCACGAGGGGCTGCTTTTCGAATGCTCGTGCGGCAGCAACCACCGCTCCGCGGGCGTAGGCCAATCGCGGTC
>JBDUAL010000454.1:0-2588 GCA_040004685.1 Anaerolineaceae bacterium
CGGTTTCAGCTCCACCGGGGGGTAGATCGCGACGCAGGCGACCACCGAGGTATCAACGCCCGGGTTTCCGCCTTCGCCTTCGAACTCCGCCACGTTCGGTGTGCCCGCGACCATCAATGAAAGGTGCCCGCCCGCCGAGTTGCCGGAGACCGCAATCCGCGCGGGGTCGACGCCGAGTCGGGTCGCGTTCGCCCGCATCCAGCGCAGCGCGGCCTTCACATCGTGGAGCGGCGCCGGCCACTTCGCCTCGCCCGAGAGCCGGTACTCGGCCGTCACGCAGACGTAGCCTGTGCGCCCCAGCAGGATCCCGTGGCCTTTGAGCTGCGTACGATCCCCGCCAGACCAGCCGCCGCCGTGAACTAGCAGCACGCCAGGTGCGTGCGCCGGGTTGCCGGGCGGCGTATACACGTCGCATTTCAGCTCGCGACCGCCGCCGTGGCCGAAGACCACGCCCTCTTCCACGGTCACCCGTCCAGTTTCTGCAACAGACATCGTTTACTCCCCGAAATCGAATGGTGTCCGGAACCTACACCCCGGTTGCGGGAAGTGACAAGCAGTTGGAGGCGGGCCGTTCGCGGAGCATGGGTCAGGTGATCAGCGTGCGCCCCGCATCTGTCTCCTCGCGCACCCGCGCCCACTCCGCTTCCGGGTCATCGAACCCGAGGTGTGCCGCGGCGGTGCGACGCGATTGGATGCCGGATTCGACCAGCGACCGTTCGTCAGTGACCTCCCTCGAGCGGTCGATCGGAAGGATCGGGCCCCAGTGCATGACTGGCCGCAGCCCTTCGATATCGAGCCCGGCAAACTGGTGCAGCAGGCGCAGGATGAGCGTCGCTCGGCGTTCGTAGACCGTCCCGCGGATGCGCTGCTTGCGCATCACCTTGCGGGCGAGCGGGTCCAGTTCGGTGTTCAGGGCGATGCCGCTCAGCCCCTGCGGGTTGTGGCCGAAGGCGGTGCGCGGCGATTCGCCAAGGTCGTGGAGGGTGCGGTAGATCAGGTCGATGTAGTCGCGGTGGAGGGCCACACCGCCGCCTTTGAGCAGGTCCAGGAGATACGCCTTGGCATTCTCCGGTACCTCCCAGATGGCGCCCGGTTCGACAGCGATATCGGCTGAGGCGTTCACCCCTTCGAGCACCGCGATCGGGTTGCCTGAGAGTTCGAGGATCTGGCTGAGCTGGCTGTAGGCGCGATTCAACTCCCGGCTGGAGGCTATCAGCGTTGGCACATCGCTCGAACCCCACGCCTGCTTCGGTTCGCGCACGTTGGGGAAGACGATGTAGGGGATGAATCCGTACGGGTTCGGGCCGCGGTCGATCAGGTCTTCGCCGCGCCAGAGTTCGAAGGTAGGTTCCGTCCAGTACTCGGTGACCAGCAGGCGGGCGTCGCTGCCGGGTTCGAGCCGGTACTGCGAAGCGATGGCCACAGTCCGCGACTGGTCATCTGGCTGACGCCACGCGAAGACCCCCTGCACGTCCGGCGCGCTGATGCGGACGGCGCCTTCGTTCGTATCCCAGACCACCTTAAAGGCCGCATCGCCGAGCACCGCGCAGTCCAGCTCCGTTTCGAAATCGAGTTGGGCGAGGGCGTTGTTCGCCTCCACTTCGCGCAGTGCCCGTTCGGCGTTGCGAGCGCGCTCGCGGCCCGCGGCGGTGTCGCCGTCGCGCGCCTCCACCTGGATCGAATTGCCGTTCAGCAGGTAGCTCGTGACCTTATCGACGAACGCCTTCGCGTAGTTGAAGGTGAGCCGCCGTTCGCCGCGGCGCGCCCGGCCAGGCCACTGGCGGCCCTCGTAGAAGTCGAGGTTTTCGCGGTAGCGGCGCAGACGGTCTTCGTCGCGGCGACGGAGTTGGATCGGCAGCGAGAGTTCGGCGGCTGGGCGGCGGGCGGGCATGGGCGTCTCCGGGCAGAGGATGTAAGGGAAACGGTGGGTCGCCACGGCGTCGACCGCGAAGGGGCGAATGGCACCCGCGATCGGCTGGTTTCGAAAAGCCGCCGCGAGGGGCTTCGCGTTTGTTAGAATCCGTGATCCATGGCGACGCTTCCGAGCCCCGGTACCCAGATACTCGAAGATGCAGAAACTGAGACGCATCTTGAGCCGCCGTACCACCTGATCCTGCTCGATGACGATCACCACACCTACCAGTACGTGGTGGCGATGCTCGGTGCGATCTTCGGCTACTCACGGGACAAGGGGTTCGCCCTCGCCTGCATGGTCGATGCCAACGGACAGGCGATTGTGATGACCGCAAGCAAGGACGAAGTGAGCCTCAAGCAGCAGCAGATCCACAGCTACGGCGCGGACCCGTTGATGGAGACCTCGCTCGGCAGCATGTCCGCGATCATCGAACCGGCGACGAGCCCGGGGGCGTAGGGGCTAGAGGCGAGACGGTAGACGCGAGGGAGGCGCTTGACCGCGGGCGTGAGTACCGCCCGTGTCAACAAGCCGTGTGCTGCCCGGCAGTCCAACGCAGACGGCACTGTCCGCGATCGGATGGTGACGGTCACGCGCGGTACCGACCTGGTTCGGTTCGCTCTACCCCCGGTCCATCGGCACGCGCTCGTGGTGCGCCCAGATTGGCAACTGGTCC
>JBDUAL010000455.1:0-2586 GCA_040004685.1 Anaerolineaceae bacterium
GGCCGGCACGATGGGCACCGACACCGGCGGCAGCATCCGCATCCCCGCTTCGCTTTGCGGTTGCGTTGGACTGAAGCCGACCTACGGCCGGGTCAGCAAAGCGGGCGTAATGATGATGTCCTGGCAGTTGGACCACCCCGGTCCGTTGACCAAGACCGTCCGCGACGCCGCACTCATGCTCACCGCCGTGCAGGGTTACGATCCTGCTGATGCCGCGACGACCCGCGTCGGTCGGGTGGACTACGCTTCCTCCTTCGAAGAGGGCCTGCAGGGACTGGTCATCGGCGTGCCGCGCGCCTACTACTGGGAGAGCCTCGACCCTGAAGTTGCCGCGGCCTGCGAAGCGGCGCTGAAGGTGTTCAACGCGAACGGCGCAGTCGTCCGCGAAGTAGACGTGCCGTCGTTCGCTCCGCACCTCCGTGCAGCGTTCGATATGGTTCGCACCGAAGCGATCGAGTTCCACGCCGAACGCCTGGCCGCGAACCCCGATGGCTTCAGCCCCGAGCTGCACGCCATCTTCGCCGCCGGCCCGCTCAGCGGGCTCGACTACGTGAAGGCACAGCGCGGAGTCTACGGGTTCACGCAGGACTTGCGAGCCGCGTTCGAACCGGTCAGCGTGCTGGTCATGCCCACAACCCCCGGCCCAGCGACCTCGATCGGCGGCTCCGGCGCTGGCATCCAGAACACCGCCCCGTTCAACGCCACCGGCATGCCCGCGCTGTCGCTGCCTTGCGGCTTCACCGCCGCCGGTTTGCCGATCGGCCTTCAGATCGTCGGCCGCGAATTCGATGAGTGGACTGTGATCCGCGCCGCCCACGGCTACGAACAGGCCACCGACTGGCATAATCGGCGGCCTGTACTCTAGCGCTCCGTCCCCTCGGTCGAGGTTCTCCAGCCGTCCAGCCCCTGTCTGTACGAGAACCCTCGCCCGCCGACCGTCTTGTTTGCTCAACGTCAGTCCATCTCCCAAAGACGGACACGGTCACTGAGCAATTAGCTCTGACGTTTTCTCTGAGCAGCGACACTGGTCCGTGGTAAGTGGCTCGTAAAGTTTGCGCTTGCTAGACTCCGGCACGCTTCGGCGCGTCTTTGGGGCGGCCGTCGGTGTGCGTTTCCTAAATACGGGGAGGACGCGCAATCCCAGGTTCTTTCTTGAAGGGGGAGGTTCCATGCTCCTGGCCCAGATCATGATCCCAGCGGCTAGCGTCGCCGCGGTCCTATTCGCAATCTGGCTTGCCTATGATGTCCTGCGTAGGGACAAGGGCACGCCGGCTATGCAAGAGGTTGCCGGTACCATTCTGGAAGGCGCGAACGCCTTTCTTAGTCGGCAGTACCGAACCATCGGTATCCTCGCCCTGGTAACTTCGGTGGTGGTTGGCGCGATCGTTGCCATCTTCAAAGAGTCGGGCGAGGCAGGCATCCTGACAGGCGTCGCCTTCATCGTAGGGGCGATCGCCTCCGGCCTTTCCGGCTACATCGGCATGTCGATCGCCGTGCGCGCCAACGGCCGTACCGCGTCTGCGGCTCAAAATAGCCTTGCTGATGCGATCAACACGGCGCTCCGCGGTGGTGCCGTGTCCGGCTTCTTGGTGGTGGCGCTGAGTCTCATCGGCGTATCAAGCATTTTCGCGATCTACAGCCGAGTGCTCGGACACAATATCGATGAGACGCCATTCCTGATCGTCGGGTTTGGCTTCGGCGCCAGCTTCGTCGCCCTGTTCGCTCAACTGGGTGGTGGCATCTACACCAAGGCCGCCGATGTTGGTGCGGACCTTGTGGGCAAGGTTGAAGCTGGCATCCCGGAAGACGACCCGCGAAATGCTGCGGTTATTGCCGACCTCGTCGGCGACAACGTTGGCGACTGCGCGGGACGCGGCGCTGACCTGTTCGAATCCATGTCCGCCGAAAACATCGGCGCCATGATCCTCGGCGTCGCCATTTTCACCGCTACGGGCCGGGTTGAGTGGATTCTGTTCCCGCTAGTGCTGCGCTCTTTCGGCGTCTTCGCGACGATCATCGGCATGATGACCGTCCCGTTCTGGGCGAAGCGCATCAAGGATCCGATGGGCGCCCTGAACGGCGGCTACTGGGTGATCACGTTTTTGAGCATCTGCGGCCTCGCCCTGGCCACTTACACGATGATGGACTCCGGTTCGTGGGTCTGGTTCTTCCTCTGCGGGGTGGTCGGGATCGCAACTGGTATCGCGTTTGTTTACATCACGCAGTACTACACAGCTGGCGCATGGCGCCCGGTGCAAGAGATTGCTCGGGCCAGCAAGACGGGCGCCGCAACGAACATGATCATCGGCACAGCGGTCGGTTTCGAAACCACGGCCGTCACCGCCATAACGGTGGGCATTGCTCTCGTAGTTTCCTTCGTCCTCGGCCAACAGGCTGACCCAGAGGGCGCGGCGGGCATTACGGCGCACGTCAACAACATTTCGACGGGCGTCTTCGGAACAGCCGTGGCGACGATGGGGATGCTGATGTCGGCCGCCTATGTCCTGGCCATGGACACGTTTGGCCCGATCACGGACAACGCCGGCGGCATCACCCAGATGGCAGAGGGCACCAAGCCCGAAGCTC
>JBDUAL010000456.1:0-2584 GCA_040004685.1 Anaerolineaceae bacterium
GCGCGCCTGAGCCCGGAGGACAAGATCCGGCTCGACCATCACCTGACCGCTGTGCAAGAGGCCGAGAAGCAGCTCCTTGCCAGCGGCGCCGAGCTCGGGGGCAACTGCCAGCTCCCCTCCGCGCCGACCGTGGATCCCTACGCGCTCGGAGCCTTTCCGGCGGTCGGCAAGATCCAGATGGACCTCCTCCACATGGCCCTCGCGTGCGATCTGACCCGGGTCGCTAGCCTGCAGTGGGCGCGGGCGGGCAACCCCATCGTCCACAGCTGGGCCGACCCAGCAATCAAGGAGGGGCACCACTCGCTCTCGCATCAGCCCATGGCCGACACCACCTCGATCGGCAAGCTCGTCGCCATCAACCAGTGGTTCGCCAAGCAGCTCGCCTACCTCTGCGGCAAGCTCGTGGCCACACCCGAGGGGGACGGTAACATGCTCGACAACACCGTCATTGTCTGGGGCAACGAGATCAGCGTGGGCCAGACGCACTCGCGCCAGCGCATCCCCTTCGTGCTGGCGGGCAAATGCGGCGGCTATTTCCCGGGCGGCCGGTTCCTCGCGTTCCAGGGCGCGCCCCACAACCAGCTCCTCGTCTCGCTCTGCAACGCCATGGATGTGCCGGCGACGACCTTCGGCAATCCTGCCTACGAAGCCGGGGAGCTGCCAGGCTTGAAGGCGTAATGGAGGCGAGTGTGCGGACTTGCTTCACCTTCGGCTGCTCCTGCCGCGAGGGCGCCCAGGGCATCGGGCACTGCTGCTGATGGGTCCGCTGCGCCGCGGAGGCAGGTACCCGATCGATACTCCGACTGTCGATCCATTCCTTGCTCGAAAAGCGGGCTGGCTCGCGGTGCTCGTGGTCGCCTGCGGCGGCGTCGCGCGAGAGGGGCCCTCCGGCGGCGGCGGCCAGACGGCGGACGGCGCCTGCGCCGACCCTCGACCGATCCCCCAGCAGGGCTCGGACGTCGAGAGCGGCTTCCTCGAGTGCGCAGATGGCTTCATCCTCCGCGTGGCGCCGGCCGCGTGCGTCGAGCCGGTAGCCCCGGGCGACTGCGCCACCTCCGGCGGCGCCTGCGCGGGCGACTCGGATTGCGCCGAACGCCCGTACGGGGAATGCCTGCGTTCGTTTCCGGGCGGCGGGTGCGCCTGCGCGTACGGATGCGCGACCGACGCGGACTGCGCTGGCGGCCACATCTGTGCCTGCGCCGGCGTCGTCGACGGCCGGTCCCGATGCGTCCCAGCCGAATGCAGCGGCGGGGCGGCCTGCGACTCCGGTCTCTGCGGCCTGAGCGTAGGGAAAGGGCCCTGCGGGGATATCTCGGCCGCCCTCGCGTGCATCGACTCCGGCTCGGCGTGCCGGGTGGACGCCGACTGCGCGGGCCGCGAGCCGATGTTTTGCTCGGGCGACGAGAAGCCGCTCCAGTGCAGGCTACTCTCGGGCGCCTGGCTCTGTACCGAGCCCTTCGCGTGCGGGCCGTGCGGCTGAGGGCGACGTTGGTGCGAAACCCCGAGCGGTGCCCAACGGCCATCGCCCACTCGACCTTCGCGTGCGTCTCGTTCGTGTCCGCGGCGATCTCCGTCACACGAAATTCGTAGGGCCCGTCGTCGTCGAAGACGTAGCGGGGCGCGGTGACCCCGGCGACGATCAGGATCGGGATAGGCGAGCGGAGGCCGGATCGCTCGGATCGGGGCTACCCGCGAGATCCCTGGGTGGCGGTCCGCCACCCAGCTGGCTCGCGACGCCGGCGCTGGCGCCACTGTGCGACATTGGAGATCTCGGCCGAAAATCAGGCCGAGCTGCAGCCGTAAGGGCGGCACGTGCGTTGCTCTGTCCACCAAGACGGGAGGCGAGGCGAGGCCGAAGCCAGACCCTCGCGGATCGGGCGCGACACGGAGCCCGAGCGCGGATGCTCCGCGTCGCCGTCGAGATGAAAGATGTCTGCAACCGAATCGAACTCGAGGAGTCTCGCAATGCGAATCGAAGGAATGGTGGTCTTATCGGCGCTCGCGGGACTGATGCTATCCATGGCGCCTCGCGACGCGAGCGCGTGCACGCTCGAGGACTGTGGCTCGCTCCCGAGCAGCTGTTACAACCTCAATGGCGTACGCTGGTGCCAGATCACGAAAGGGAACAATCCGCCGTTCGGTCACTGGACACCAGTGAACTCGTACAACCATTCGAGCTACGGCGCCGCGGTCAAGCAATCGTGGAAAGAGTGGAACGCGCCACCGAACGGCCCGACTAATTCGCTCTACCTTTACTCCGACAACAAGAACAACGCGAATCACGACATCGACTACTGGGACACCTACGAGGTCGACTGGTGGTGGGGGTTCGCAGATTACCCCGGCGGGGTGGACTGGAACACGGGCTGCATCAATCGCGGTGGCGGGCGCGTCGTCCTGAACACCTACGGGATCCCGAACGACTGGACGCTGCAGCTCTGGCTTGCCGAGCACGAGACGGGGCACGCGTTCGGTATGGGCCACGCGTGCGTCTGCCCTCAGGTCATGAACCCCTGTTCCGGTTGCTACAACGCAGACCTCAGCAACTGCGACGGCAAGGGCGCCCGGCAGCTCTACCACTGAC
>JBDUAL010000042.1:0-8640 GCA_040004685.1 Anaerolineaceae bacterium
AGGTCCAGCCCCTCCGCGACCGCCGCGCGAACCTGCGCCCGTGTCGATTCGAGGAACTCCACCACCACCCGCACGTACTCCCAGTCGTGAAACACGGGACCGTGCCCCGGCACGATCGTGGCCGCATCCATCGCCATGAGCTTCCGGAGGGTGTCGATCCACTCTCCGGGGTAGGACCCGAAGGAGTAGGGCGTGGGATAGACCACGAGATCGCCGGTCGCCACCACCTTGCTGTCCGGAACGTACACCACCGCATCTCCGGCGGTGTTGCCCCGTCCGAGAAAGGAGATCCGGACCTCGCGCGCTCCCAGATGGATCGTCAGGCTGCGGTCGAACGTGACGTCCGGAACGAAACCCGAAGCCCGCCGGTATTCCGGCAGGGCGTACTCGATGTCGGCGATCGCCTTTTCCCAGACCGTCTTGCCGGCGGCGTCCAGGAGAGAGCCGTCCGGTCCCTTGCCCTGCTGCAGCTGTTGCCGCAACTTCTGCGCGAACGCCGGGCCCTTCTCGATGTTCACCTTCATCATCGGAACCGTGCGGTCGAGGATCCGGTCGCGGGTGAACGCCGTGGACACGACGACGACGCCCGGAAATGCCCGACGAAATTCGCCGTCGCCCAGGAGATGGTCCGGGTGCCAGTGCGTGTGCACGATGTAGCGCACGGGCAGGGGCGTTATCCGCCGGATGTCGTCGATCATCCGTCGCGCGAGGGTCGGGAAGCTGCCGGTGTCGACGACGAGGACGCCGTCGTCTCCGATCACCGCGACCGAGTTGCCGCTGACGACGGTCGTCAGCGACTCCTCCGAGATGAAGGCGTACACCCCTTCTCCGACTTTCACCATCTCGTAGAACTTGCCGGCCGGGGACCTCGACCCGCTCTGCGGGCCGAGAGACACGGAGCAGAGAGCCAGCAGGAGAAGGCGGCGGATGGAAGCGTTCAAGCGCGTCCCTGATATCGCACGCGTTCTCCCTCCCCCGCCGTCCGCGTCAGCGCTGCGTTCGTCCCGTGCAGGCGCGGGCTTGACGTTTCCTGCAGCCCGGAGGAAATTATCGACACACCACGGCCTGCGACCCGGCCTCCGACTGTGTGTTCTTTGCCGAAAGCACCGGGAAGTTCGATCTCCACGTGGTGGACGCGAAGAAATAGCATCCGCCGGGGGCCGCGGGGCTAGAATCGGCGCCACAACAAGGAGGAACCATGAAGACCCGTTTCGGCTCACTCCTTTTCCTGGGCGTCCTGGTCGCGGTCCACCTCTCAGCGGCTACCATGACATCCGGCACCGCGACGTGCACGATGGATCCC
Source organism: Anaerolineaceae bacterium (assembly GCA_040004685.1). Taxonomy (GTDB): domain Bacteria; phylum Chloroflexota; class Dehalococcoidia; order Tepidiformales; family Tepidiformaceae; genus PNKC01. Next base: position 1,304 of record JBDUAL010000042.1, read on the forward strand.
GCTTCCCCGCCCCCGGTCGCCTTGACCGACATGCCCAACCACGCCTTCGCGGTCGGCAAGGCCCACTGCACCTGGACCGGTTTTTCGGTGGCGGGACAGGCGTACAAGGATGGTGTCTCCACCAGCCTGAACGAAGTTTCCGGCAACACGAGCTCGGCCACCGGCTACCACACGGCCACGACGACGACCGGCGACTCGACCACTGCGAAGTTTCAGGGCTCCGGCAAGCTGAAGGACGGAAAGAGCGTCAGCGACGGAGGAACCTGAACCTTCACCAGCGGCACCGGGAAGCTGAAGGACATCAAGGGCAAGGGGACCTACAAGGGCACGGCCAACGCCGATGGAACCATGACCTACAAGGTCACCGGCGAGTACTCGCTGAAGTAGGAGAGCGCCGGGCGCCGACGGTGATCCGCGCCTCGACCCGATCTGCGGAGAACGGTCTCACCGATCCGAAAGCTCGCCCTGCACGGCCAGCGTGCCGGAGCGGCCGGGAACCTCTCCTCGGACGACATCGTGTTTGGGCAGGCCGCCGGGCGGCAGCGAGCGTGCGAGCGTTTCGATCGAAACGAGTTCATAGCCCTGGCGTCGCCAGCCCGATAGGAGCTGCTCGAAGACCGGCAGCCATTTCATGCCTTCGAGCTCGGCGTGCAGGGTGTAGACGTGGTGCCCGGAAAGACACGCGGTCCGGGAGAGAACTTCCTCGTGAACGTTGGCTGCCGTGAGATCGTCGCGCCCGACCAATTCGTCCAGGGTCGGCAGCGTGGTGGGAAGCTGCGGCACCCGTCCCACGTGCCCGTCGAATACCGGAAGAAACGGGCATGTTCCGCGCACGTCCGAGGCCTGGGCGAATCCGAACTCCTCCTCCAGCTCGTAGGCGTGGACGTTCATCTGCCAGCCGGCGGCGCCGTGCGTCCGCGGCGGTACGCCGAAGATCTCGCTGAACCGGGCGAATGCCCGGCTCATTTCCGCACGAGTCCAGGCGCGGTCCCGGGCGGCGACATTGTCCTGCCACAGCACGTGATCGTAGCTGTGGATCCCGACCTCGAAGCCGGCGTCGCGTACGCTGCGAAGGATATTTGCGCAGGAGCGACCGATGTCGGGCCCCGGGAGCAGTGTGCCGTATAACAAGGTGCGGACGCCGTAGTGCTCGACTGCCGACGTACGGGACACTTTCTTCACGAACCCGGGCCGGAATACACGGCGGATGGCGCGCCCGGTGTGATCCGTTCCCAGCGTGAAGAGGAAAGTCGCTCCCGCCGCGTGTCTCCTCAAGACGTCTTGAAGGCGCGGCACCCCGACGCGGGTGCCGCGGTAAGTGTCGACGTCAACCTTCAAGGCGAGCTTCAACCCGCGGCCCGGCTCAATCGGCGACGAGCTCGCGAGCTTCCGCGATATTCGCGCGGTAGGCCTCGAAAATGCCCCGCAGCGAGTCCTGTATGTTCACGTGCGGTTTCCAGTTCAGGTCGCGCATGGAGTTGTCGATCTTCGGCACGCGGTTCTGCACGTCCTGGTACCCGGGGCCGTAGTAATCGCCCGAAGTCATCTCCATCAGCTCGACCCGGGCGGCGTTTTCGCGGTACTCGGGATACTCGGCAGCGAGCTGCAGCATCATCTCGGCCACCGCGCGGATCGAGATGTTGTTGGCCGGATTACCGATGTTGTAGATCTGTCGCCTCGTCCTGTTGTCCGCGTCTTCGACGATCTTCATCAGGGCGTCGATCCCGTCGGTGATATAGGTGAATGTGCGCTTCTGGTGACCCCCGTCCACGAGCGTGATCGGCTCTCCACGCACGATGTGACCGAGAAACTGCGTGATCACGCGCGAGCTGCCTTCCTTCGCGGTCGAGATGTTATCGAGGCCCGCTCCGATCCAGTTGAATGGCCGGAACAGAGTGTAGTCGAGATCTTCCATCTGGCCGTAAGCGTGGATCACGCGGTCCATGAGCTGCTTGGAGCAGGCGTAGATCCAGCGGGGCTTGTTGATCGGCCCGTAGATCATCTCGGAGGTGTACGGGTCGAATTCGGCTTCCCGGCACATGCCATAGACCTCGGAAGTCGAGGGAAACAACAGGCGTTTCCGATGCTTCACGCAGGCACGCACGATCGGCAGGTTAGCCTCGAAGTCGAGCTCAAACACACGCAACGGCTGCTGCACGTAGCTGGCCGGCGTGGCGATGGCCACCAGCGGAATCACCACGTCGCATTTACGGATGTGGTACTCCATCCACTCCTTGTTGATGGTGATGTCGCCTTCGAAGAAGTGAAACCCGGGGTTGGCGAGCAGGCCGGCCACGCGCTCGGAAGCCACGTCCATCCCGAAGACGTGCCAGTTGGTCGTGTCGATGATGCGCCTGGACAGGTGATTGCCGATGAAACCGTTGACGCCGAGGATCAGGACTTTCTTCATGGAAGCCCTTCCCCGAGCGCGAGACGGCCACCGTGCTTCGCGTTCAGCATTTCGGCGTCGAGAACGCTGCCGTTCAGTTCCACGTCGAGGACCTTCAGCAGACCGCCATCCCCACAGCGCGCGACGACGCCGCCGTCTTCGACCAGGAGCGCCGGGGTGCCCGGTGAGCTCCGGTTCCGCATCCGCGTGCGCCAGACCATCAGCATTCCCGCGGAAGTATCACAAAACGCGCCGGGATACGGTCGCGTCACGGCACGCACCAGGTTATGGATCTCCCGCGCGGAGCGCTTCCAGTCGATGGCCCCGTCGGCAGGCGTGCGGCCCCCGAAATACGAGCCCTTTGAAAGATCCTGAGGTCTGAGCTTCGCCGAGCCGGCCACGAGCGCCTGCAAACTGCGGTGGAGCGTCATTTCCGCTGCGACGGTGACCTTCTCGAAGACTTCACGCGCGGTGTCGTCGGGGAGGATCGGAACCGCAATCTGGTCCACGATGTCGCCGGCGTCCGGCTTTTCAGTCATCGCGTGGAGCGTCGCGCCGGTCTCGGTTTCGCCGTTGATGATCGCCCAGTTGACTGGAACCCGACCCCGATACTTCGGCAGCAGCGAACCGTGCATGTTGTAGGCGCCCCGGCCGGCCGACTTCAAGAGCGGGGTCTTCAGCATCTGCCGGTAATAGAACGAGAACAGAAAGTCGGGCTCGCAGGCGCGCACCCGCGCGAGTACATCCGCCGAATTGGGGTCCGCCGGAGTCGCCGTCGGTACGCCGAACTCGAGCGCACGACCTCGAACACTGTCGAACCACACGTTCTCGCCGGGGCTGTCCTCGTGGGTGAGCACCAGCTTCACGTCCACGCCCTGTGCCAGGAGAACCGAGAGACAGCGCACGCCGACGTTGTGATACGCGAAGACCACGGCGCTAGTCACTCCGGCTGTCCTCCGTCTCCAGGATCGCGGCGATCACGTACCGCGGGCGCTGCCGGACTTCCTGATAGATTCGGCCGATGTACTCGCCGAGCAAGCCGATGCCGAACAGCGCGACGCCGATGAAGAAGAAGGCCACACCGAACAACGTGAAAAGTCCGCCCTCTTCCGGACCCACGATCAGGCGGCGGGCGGCGAGGACCACCACCAGCAGGGCGGACGCCAGGGACACCACCATGCCGAGCATCGAGAAAAGTTGCAGGGGCACGACGGAGAATCCGGTCATCAGGTCGAAGTTCAAGCGGATGAGCCGGTAAGCCGAATACTTGGATTCGCCGGCGGCGCGCTCCTCGTGGTTCACAACCACTTCGGTCGGACGGTGTGCGAAAGAGTATGCCAGCGCGGGGATGAACGTGTTCATCTCCTGGCACTGGTTGATGGTGTCCACCAGCCGGCGGCTATAAGCGCGCAGCATGCTGCCCTGATCGGTCATTCGAATGCGGGTGATGCGCTCGCGAAGCCAGTTGTTCGCGCGCGAGGCGGCTCGCCGCCACAATCTGTCGTCTCGCTTCTCGCGAATCGAGCCCACGTAGTCATAGCCCTCGTCCATCTTCGCAAGCAGTTTCGCCGCTTCTTCCGGCGGGTTCTGAAGGTCGGCGTCCAACGTCAGGATGCGCTGACCGCGCACGTGAGCGAACCCGGCCAGGATCGCCCGGTGCTGACCGAAGTTGCCGCTGAACAGGATCACGCGTGTCGCGTCGGGCCGCTTCGCATACTGATCGGCGAGCATTGCCGCGGAGCGGTCGCCCGAGCCGTCGTCGACGAAGACCACTTCGTAGCGCGTTCTCAGCGCATCGAGCGCGGGGTAGAGGCGAGCGAACAGCGCCGGCAGCGAGTCTTCTTCGTTGTAGACCGGGATGACGACGGAAAGGTCGGGCCGGGTCATGGCGCGAGCACGGGACCGAGCACGTCCGAGACGGCGGAGCAGACGCGCTCGACGTCGGCGTTGGTCATCGCGGGGAACAGCGGCAGCGTCACGGTCGAGCGGCCGATGTGCTCTGACGCAGGATACTGGCCCTCCCGAAAGCCGAGCGAGCGGTAGAGCTCGAACAGGTGCATGGCCGGGTAATGCACGCCGACGCCAACCTTCTTCGTCTTCATGCGCTCGATGAACTCGCCGCGGGTGATCTTCATGCGATCCAACGGGAGCAGCGGTTGGAACATGTGCCAGTTCGACTGTCCGAAATCCGCGGGGGGAAGCTCGCAGCCGAGATCACGTTCCCAATGCTCGAAGTAATGCTTCGCCAGGGCGCGGCGCTTCGCGTTGAACCCATCCAGCTTCGGTAGTTGAAGCAGCCCGATCGTGGCGGCGATGTCGGTCAGATTGAACTTTCCTCCCAGCATGTCCACGTCCATGCCGCCGTCGGGGAAGCGCGTAACGCCCTGCAGGCGGAGCTTCTCGAGCAGCCGCGCCTCGTCTCCAGTGTTCATGACGAGGCAGCCGCCTTCCGCGGTGGTCAGATTCTTGTTGGCGTGAAAGCTGATGGCCACGAGATCACCGAAACTGCCGATCTCGCGCCCCCCCCAGTTCGCTCCCATGGACTGCGCCGCGTCCTCGATCACGCGCAGACCGTGTCCGCCCGCGAACGCGTAAAGGCGGCCCCGATCCACGGGTAGGCCCGCGAGATCCACCGGAATCACCGCGCGGGTCTTCTTCGTGACCGCGGACTCGACCCGGTCGAGATCGATGTTGCGCGTGCCGCGGTCGGCGTCCACGAACACCGGCGTAGCGCCCACCTCGAGGATCGCGTTGGCGGTTCCGACCCAGGACATCGGCGTGGTGATCACTTCGTCGCCCGGCCCGATTCCGCACAGGCGCAAGGCCAGCTCGAGCGCCGCGCTGCCGGAGTTGAGCACCCGGACGGGTCGGCCGCCGTAGCGCTTCGATAACGCCGCTTCGAAGTCCTTGACCCTGGGCCCACTGGTAATCCAGCCCGAGCGCAGAACTTCGCCGACGGCCTGGATGGTGTCGTCGTCGATGGAGGGCCGGGCGAAAGGGAGAAAGTCCATCATCAGGGTTTCCGGAACACGATACGGTGCGGGGTCTCGTCGACAATCTGCATCGGGATCCCCAGCTGCCGCAGGGAAACGAGACTCGCGGGATTCGTCACTGCAACTCCCCGTGGCAGTTCGCGCCAGAGCCGGCCGAAGGTCGGCAGATCCGGGACCCATTTCTGTGGTTCCTGCCGCTCGCCCAGGTCGAACTCGTCCACGTAACCCACCAGCGTCACTGTTCGCTTCATGTAGAAAGGCAGAGTCTGATCGTAATAATTCACGGCGAACAGAGGGGTGTCGGCGCCGACTATCGGCCGCAGCTTTCGGGACAGCACCGCGCTGGACAGGAGCGGCGAGTAGCTTTGATAGCCCAGCATGGTGGCGTTCAGGAAGAGCAGCGATCCGACTGCCAGGAGCAGAACGGATTGCGACTTGCGCTCCGCCGTGGCAGCCCGGGCGGCGGCCGCGGCCATCAGTCCGAACACCATCGAGCCCGCCAGCGCCCAGTGTGAAAGCGTCCGATTCATCTCCATGGGTGTGGAGCCGTAGCCGATGCGGCCGAAAATCAGGGATCCCAGGCTGAGGACAGCCATGAGCACGACGATGGCGAGGGCATGCCGACGCATCTCGCCAGCTCTCCCCGCGGCCAGCACCTGCGCCAGCAGGAGGCCAAGTGCCGGAAATATCGGCAGGATGTAGCTCGGCAGTTTGGAGCCTGAAAGGCTGAAGAAGACGAAAATGAACGCTGACCAGATCAGCAGAAAGCGGTTGGTCTGGAACCGCCCGGTGTCGGAACGCCAGCCGCGCCGGACGATCTGCGGCAGGAGCGTGGTCCAGGGCAGGAGTCCCGCTACCAGCAGCGGAAGAAAGTAAAACCAGGCCCCGCGGCGATGATGCTCGGTGGTCAGGAAGCGGTTGAGATGCTCGTGGATGAAATAGAAGCGGGCCCATTCCGGATTCCGGCGCGACACCAGCACGTGCCAGGGCGCGGCCAGCGCCGCGAAGATTGGTACTCCGGAGTACCACTTCAGGCGCCGCCACGGCCGCCAGTCCCGGCAGATCAGGGAGTAAAGGGTCAATACGGCGCCCGGCAGAACCACGCCGATGAGCCCTTTGCTGAGCAAAGCACCCGCCATCGCACCCCACGTGATCCACATCCAGCGGCGCGTCTCTCCTTCGGTCGCGCCATCGTGCTGGGCGCGCAGAAATCCGCAGAGCGCCAGCGTCATGAAGAAGGTCACACCCATGTCGAGTGTCGCGATGTGGCTCATCCCCATGATCCAGATCATGCTGGCGCACGTGATGCCGGCGTAGTCTGCGGTGCGGGCGCCCCACAGGCGGAGCGCCGTCCAGTACACCAGGATCACGGTTGCAAAACCGCAGAGTCCCACCCAGAGACGGGCGACGAATTCCGACTCGCCAAACGCGTCGAAAGCGAGGGCAGTCGCCCAGTATTGAAGCGGCGGCTTCTCGAAATACTTCAGGCCGTTCAAGCGTGGCGTCACCCAGTCGCCGGTCGAGGCCATCTCGCGTGAGATTTCCGAGTAACGACCTTCGTCTGAATGCGTGAGGTCGCGGTAGCCGAGACCCCCGAACCACAGAAAGGCCGCCAGGACCAGCCCGAGGAACCGACGGCGGGAGAGGACGCTTCCGGGCCCAGTTTCAGTCTGCGCGCTGACTTCGGAGTTCAATGAGTTTCGGGAGGTAGACGTGACTGGTCAAATCGATCCTCGGACTTCGGCGTAATGAGATCCGGCGTCCCCGGGAGGTCGGCGGCGCGCCAGAGGACGGAGAGCGGGCAGGAGGGCACTCGGTGATCCGCGATTGACATCGTTCGCGGAGGAACTCGAAATACCCGGAGCCCGGATCTCGCTAACCCAACGGGCTCTCGGCGTAGGAGATGATCCGCCACTTGCCCCCGCGGTTGACCCACACCTCCGTGGCGTAGACGG
>JBDUAL010000457.1:0-2577 GCA_040004685.1 Anaerolineaceae bacterium
TGATTGTAGACATTGTCTACGCACCGCAGGAAACACCGCTCCTGGCGGACGCCCGCGCTCGCGGTCTGCCCACGCTCGGCGGTCTGCCCATGCTCGTCTATCAGGGCGCGCTCGCCTTCGAACTGTGGACCGGATTAGCAGCGCCGGTAGATGTGATGTTCGATGCGGCGCGCAAAGCGCTCGCTGCGCTCCACACCGCTGGCGGCCCGGGGTGTTAGTTGTGGGAAGCGTCGTCGCGCTCGCGATTTTTCTGTTCGTTGGCTGGGCCGTCTCGACCGAGATGTTTCAGCACCGCGCGTGGCGCCGCAGAGTGGAATCGGGTGATGTGGATATCGTTGGGGCACTGATCTTGGAAGCTTTGGCCACCTGGCAACGGGCGCGGCCCCCGAAAGGTACCTCGGCGAATCTCTGGGCCGGCGTCCAGGGTGCGCAGCTCGTCGCGGTGGACGCCGATGGAGCTTCGCTTTCGGCAGCCGCCGAAGGGGAGTTCCGCACGGAAGACCGGCGGCGGGTGCAGGTCTCATCAGCACTCGACGAAGCGATCGCGTTGGGGGCCCGGGTGTGCGACATGATGCTATACGATGTCCCGAACCTGAGGCTCCAGTTCGTCCGCGTCGACGTTTACTCGACCTTCAGCGGGCCCGACGGGGCACCGATACAGCAGCCGATCCTGACGACGACGGTCGAGCGCGCGGTCGCCGACTCACTCACTTGGGAGGCGTTCACCCCGGCCGAGCTTCTCAGCCGGTTCGCAACGAGTTACGAGCGAACGGCGAATGGCCAGCCGGTGCCGATCGAGCTGCCACCGCTCGTAGGCCAGCCCCCGAGGGCAACAGAAGAGGCTGCGGCGGAGTTCGCCGCCCAACAGGCGCAACCACGAGGAGCCGAGTAGATGGGCCAGTTCCGATTCCTGACGGCCGGTGAAAGCCACGGCAAAGGGCTGACCATGGTCATCGAAGGGCTTCCTGCCGGCCTGCCGCTCGCCGAGGCGGACCTCGCCCCGGACCTCGCGCGGCGCCAGGGTGGCTACGGGCGCGGCGGGCGGATGAAGATTGAGCAGGATCACGCTGAGATCATGGGTGGCGTTCGGCATGGGCTGACCCTCGGCTCGCCGGTTGCACTCTGGATTGAAAACCGCGACTGGGTGAACTGGACCGACAGGATGGCGATCGAGCCGGTGGACATTGAGATTGAGCGCGTCACTCGGCTGCGCCCCGGCCACGCTGATCTTCCTGGGGCGATCAAGTATGGCTTCGACGACGTGCGAAACGTGCTCGAACGGGCCAGCGCCCGCGAGACCGCCGCGCGCGTGGCCGTAGGGGCAGTGGCGAAACGATTGCTGACGGAGTTCGGGATCGTGTTTCACAGTCACACGCTTTCAATTGCAGATGTTCGCGCCCAGGTTCCTGCGACGATCGACTGGGACGCTGTAGAGAGTGATCCGGTGCGCTCCGCGGATGCGGCCGCAGGCGCGGCGATGGTGGCAGCGATCAACGCGGCCAAGCCGGACGGCGACACGGTGGGTGGCGAAATTGAGGTTCGCGTGTCGGGTGTGCCGCTCGGCCTCGGGAGTCACGTGCACTGGGACCGCAAGCTGGACGGGCGGATCGCGCAGGCGATCTGCAGCATCAATGCGTTCAAGGCCGTGGGGTTCGGCCTGGGATTTGAGAGCGCCGGTCTCCGCGGCTCGCAGGTACACGACGTGATACTCCCCGCGGATAAGTGGGCTGGGCAGCCCTGGCGTCACGCCACGAATAACCATGGCGGGATCGAAGGCGGTATGAGCACCGGCGAAGAGATCGTGGTCCGCGCCGCTATCAAGCCAATCCCCACACTGGCGCATCCCCTGCCATCCGCCGACCTGGACACGGGTGCGGAGGTGTTAGCCGGTTACGAACGGAGCGACGTTTGTGTGGTGCCGGCCGGGGGCGTGGTGGCCGAGGCGATGGTCGCCATCGTCCTCGCTGATGCGTGGCTCGAGAAGTTCGCCGGTGACACGCTCGCGGAGACGCGATCCAACTACGAGCACTACCTTCCCCGGTTGGCTCCGCGGAACAAGCGCACCGACCGCTGACTTCTGCCGCGAGCGCAGTGGATTCGGCGGGTACACTTGGTGCAGCGGTTCGGTTAGCCGGACTTACAGCTTGGAGTAGCAGTGACTGCACGGCGGATCTTCCTGATCGGACTCTCGGGGAGTGGGAAATCGACGGTCGGGCGCGTCCTTGGGGAGCGGTTGGGCTGGGAGTTTGCTGATTCCGATCGCGAACTCGAATCGGCACGCGGGCGAGGCGTCCCCGAAATCTTCCGGGACGAGGGCGAGGAGGCCTTCCGCGGCTACGAGGCGGCCGCCCTCGAGCAGCTCGCCATGCGTGAACCGATCGTGGTGGCTACGGGCGGCGGCGCACCGACCAACGAGCGCAGTCGGCGCGCGATGGGAAGTGGCTTTGTGGTTTGGTTGGTTGCCTCGCCGGAGCGGGCGGGCTCTGATCCTCTCTCACCAGCACGGCGACCACCTCGAGCAGACCGGGCGTCCCGTCCGGGCGCGGCTCGACCGGCTCGCGGCGCGCCGGTGCGACG
>JBDUAL010000458.1:0-2575 GCA_040004685.1 Anaerolineaceae bacterium
GTCCCTGCTCTTCGCTGACCTGCATCCCCACCTCATGGGAGTGCCGTTCTTCGGGTTGGTGATCGCCCTTGCGGTCGCCTACGTCATCACCGTGCAGGCCGGCCTGCGCTGGCGCACATGGATTCTCGCGGCTCTGCTTGGCCTTGCTGTGGGCCTGGTGCGAACCGTGCATACGTGGGACTTCCCAACTGCCGCCCTCATTGCTGGTGCGGCTATCCCACTGTCGCAACTGCTGGCCCCGGGGCGGTGGCAGACTCGCTTCTGGAACGCAGTCGCCCATCTCGCCCTCGCGGGGTTGGTGGCGAGCGTAGTCTTCGCGCCCTACACCGCGCACTTTGAGACCTTCGACCCCGGAATCATCCGCGCTCCCGAGACCACGCAGGCCCATCAGTTCTTCGTCCAGTACGGGCTGTTCATCGCCATCGCCATCGCCTTCATCGCAGTCCGCTACCGCGAGATTCTTGCCGCGCGAAACTTCAACCACGGGCGCAATCCGGTTCTCGCCACCGTCAACGGCCGCTGGGAACTGTTTGCTCTTGCGGTTTTCACCACCGGCCTCACAGCGTTCACGTGGACCTTCGGGCTCACTACCCTGGCACTCGCCGCGGTGATACTTGTCTTCCTCTTCAACCTCCTCTGGCTCGAACTCCGCGCGCCGGAGAAAGACCCCGCGCGCACGCTCGGCACAGCGCTTTTCGTCCTCGGGTTCGGCATCGCCGCAGGGACAGACGTGGTCACGCTGAAGAACGACATCGTTCGGATGAACACCGTCTTTAAGTTCTCGCTCCAGGCGTGGCAGTGTTTCGCCCTCGCGAGCGCGTTCGGAGGTTGGTACGCCATGAGCGCCCTCTGGGAGGTGCGAAGCTCACGCGTTTTTCCGCGACCGGGCCGCCGCCTCGCCGCGTGGTCGACGGCAATAACGCTTGGACTGCTGCTGTTCGGCAGCAGCATCTTCCTCTGGTCCGGCACCGGCGCGCGCCAGAACCAACGCTTCGCGGCGCTCCCGCCAACGCTCAATGGTCTCGCATTCCTCAAGTCCGCCGAGTACCCCGAGGACCTTGGCGACGAAAACCCCGCGAATGACCGCCAGATCAAGCTCTCCGACGATAAACCGCTGATCGAGTGGTTGCGGGAGAACGTCCAGGGCAGCCCGGTCATCGTCGAGGCCGTTGGGCCGCTCTACCACTGGACGGGTCGCATCTCCGAATATACGGGCCTGCCGGCGGTAATCGGCTGGGACTGGCACCAGGTTCAACAGCGCACGGACTATACCAACCTCATCCAGGAGCGCCGCGCCGAGACTTCCCGCTTCTTCCGCGACCCATCGAGCGAAGCGGGCGCTGACTACCTGCGCAAATACAACGTGCGCTACATCGTCGTCGGCACAGAAGAGGTGGCCTGGGGCACGCCGGCAGGCCTCGCCAAGATGACCGCCATACCGGGGGTGAGCGAAGTTTTCCGGTCGGGCGACTATGCCATCTACCACGTCGACCAGGCTGCTCTCACCATCCCTCGCTAACGCCTGACTTCGGCCCCTTGTGCACCAGCGTAGGCTTAGTGCCATGCGACTCACACCCGAAATCGTTGAGCAACTCGCAGTGTTCGTGCCCGAACAGGACCTGCGCCGCCTACGAGCGCTGACCACCGTCCCCGGGCGCTGGCTGCCGGGCGTGTTCGGAATGAGCGCAACCACCATCGCCCCGTTCGTCTGCTTTCGAAACGGGAGCTTCGACCCCAGCACCCCAAGGGGTCTCGCGCTCATCGCGCACGAGGCCTACCACCTTCGGCAGGTTCGTGAGATGGGCTGGTTTGGCTTCTATGGCCGCTATTTCATCGGGCAGTTTCGCGCAGGATTCAAGCACGGCAGCCATCCGCTCGAAATCCCGGCGATCAACCTCCAGCGCGTGGTCGCCTTACGCGTGCGTGGCGACGGACCGCCGCTTCGCGGCACGGACACATCCGTCTGAACGGTTAGCTGCCTACCACTCGTTGCGGCCGCGAGCGGTCAGAACAACTCGCCGCCGGGCATTCGTCTTCTACAACGCCCGCCCCGTAAACTACAAGCATGTTCGAATCGCTAACCGATAAGCTGCAGGGAGCCTTCAAAAAGTTCGGCTCTCGCGGCATTGTGACCGAAGAAGACCTCGACCAGGCGCTGCGCGAAGTACGGATGGCCATGCTCGAAGCGGACGTGAACTTCAAGGTCGTCCGCGAGTTCACGACGCGCGTGAAGGAGCAGGCTCTCGGCGCAAAAGTGCTTCAGAGCCTTACGCCCGCTCAGCAAGTCATCGATATCGTTCACGCGGAGCTCGTTGAAATCCTCGGCGGCGCGGCCCCACAGTTGGCCACGGCCGGCCGCCCACCGACCGTAATCATGGTCGTCGGTCTCCAGGGTTCTGGGAAGACCACGAGCATCGCGAAGCTTGCGAACCTGCTCAAAAAGCAAGGCCAACGCCCGCTACTTGTCGCCGGTGACGTCTACCGGCCGGCGGCCGTCGAGCAACTGGTCACCCTTGCGAAGGGCATCGACGTCCCCTACCACGAAGAAGGTACCACTTCGAAACCGGCCGTCATC
>JBDUAL010000459.1:0-2575 GCA_040004685.1 Anaerolineaceae bacterium
ACAACTCACCATAACCCTTAGGTTGATTCATTTTCGTTGATGCCGTTGTTCGTTTCCCTGCTGGTGGGCATGCGTTACACCTATCTGAAGGGAAGATCGGGATCAGTTCAGACTCTCTTCATCGCCGGCACGATCGCCATGCTGACTCTGATTTTCGGTCTGGTCGGTTGGGTCACCAGTAGATTTTCGTGAACTCGCCTAACGCTCGTGCGCCCCTTCAGCTTACGGCCATCCCCATTCACCTTGGGCGGCTGCAAGGTATACAACTCCCACGTGTGGTGGCCACGCCAGGTTAACCCTGCAGTTTGCCGCGCAAGAGCACTCCAAGGATAAGGGCACGGCTGGGATCAGGAAGGGGTGGCGGAGGCGCGAGTGGACGAAGCGAGTGCTAAAAAACCTCAGTGAGCCGTGGCGCGTGTGGTGCGGCCGTCCCCGGCCGCCTCTCTTCCCTTCACGCCCGCCTCCCAGCGCCTCTCGTGAGCGGCCTCTAAGACGTGAACAACCATTGACCGAACTCGTCTGAGCGAGGACGGCCGCTCCACACGAACTTATCGCCCCTTCCATCAGCTGGTAGCGGAGATGAGCATTCGCCGGCATGGCGGCCGCAGAGAGATGGCCGACATGCGTGATCCATCGCGACATCAAACCGGACAACGTGCTTCTCGAAGACGAGTCGGGGCGCGCGCTCTCACGGACTTCGGAGGCGATGGCAACCTCCTCGGGCGAATCCACGTGTCAGCGACGCGTTGTCGACCAGGATGACGCGTGGTGGCTCGGGCACACGATGTGTCTGGGCCTGTTAGGTTGACTTCCGGGTTGGCGTGACGCAAGGTTGGGCGTCCCTGATGTCTCGGCGCGGGAGTAGCGCTCGGTCCGGATCGGAAACCGTATTCCGCCCCGGCGTCAGACGAATTCTTTTTCAGGACGGGAACCGGGATGAAACCTCAGCCGCTGCTGGTCTTCGCAGTTATGAGCGCCTCGCTTCTCTGCGGTGTTGCCAGTGCCGCCGGGCAGGGCCTCGTCGAGGTCCGCCTCGCGGATACGAAGTACCGCTTCGTCGACCTGAGCTTCACCCGGAAGAACGGCGTCGTTTTCGATGGCTTCTATGTCGGCGTGCCCGGAAGCAACGAGCTCAATGTAGGCGCCGGCTACGCGTTCAAATCGGGTGCGCTCACGTTGACGCCCCTGGTCTACGCGGTCATCGGCAAGGAGGGCGGACAGCGCGGCGTGAAGACTGCGCTGCTGGCCGGCTTTGAAAGGAAGGACTGGAAGTTCCTCGCGTTCGTGGGCGCCTTTGTCCGTGGATCAGGATCGACTGCAGGCTACCAGGTGCTCGACACGGCCGACCTCACGCGAACGCTGGCCGCGCGTTGGGAACTGGGCGTGCAAGCCGGCTTCTTCCGCACCGGAGGAGCGTGGAACACCCAGGCCGGCCCGCTGCTGAAACTCAACGACGCCCGGGGCGCATGGGCGGTTTCATACCGGTTCGGCAGCCAGAAGGAGCTCCGCGTCGGACGTGTGCTGGTGTTCTAGCCAGTTGATGGTCTGAATTCCGAACAGGTTCAGACGATCGTGCTCCCACCACCCGCCAATCCCTGGCTAAACGCTCGGAATGACAGGCGTGGTCGCGCATTGGTCGGTCGTTCGCGGCACCTCCCGCGCGAAGGCAGGCTACCGCTCAGCTGGAGTGCGATGCGAATAGGAATTCTCACTGTCCCAGTCAATGGAATTGCCGGTCCGTATGACCCGAGCCAGAGCGTTGAGTATCTCAGCGTTGCCACTGGAAAACAATTCATACGTCATATCCCATTCAGGTCCGTCGCCAAACCCCGCCATCGTTTCTGTCACCCGTGTCTTTCTCGCATCGATGCGCTCCAGCAGGAAAATCGCAAAGACTGAGTGACTCGCTCGGACGGGCTCGGGAAATGCCGACGGGAAACCGATCTGGATCACCACCATCCTTCCTGGAATGAAACCGATCACCTCGTTGTGAATCGACGTTGGGGCGGCCAGATCGGCCGTCGCGTCGCCGGAGGCCCACCATCGCCCGCCAGGCCGCAGCTCAAAGAGGATGTTCCGCGCCGCAAATTTGCGTAAGCCCTCCGTCGTGCTGGCAAGCTTCCACACCTTGTCGATGCCGGCGCTCACCACAATCGACTGCTGGAGCACTCGCTGCCCATCGGGCGTGACAAGGGACGTGTCTTTGACGGTACCAGGGGCCTGAACGGCAATCAGCAGCAGGGCCATACCAATCGATATGAACTTCATCTTCGTCTCTCCTTCGTTCGCGTTAAAGTCACCGCGGGCTTGGTCTACAAGGCCTCTTCAACGTAGGATGAATTTTCTTTGTCAGGCTGATCAAACCACTACAGGGGAGTGCGCGATCAACTCACCGGCCACGCTGACATTTGGCTGACCGCGGAGTGATCCTGTACGCTTTCGGGCCATGCCCTCCCTGTTCCCGACCACCCGTCGAAGCATCGTCTTCGCCTTGCGCGACGGCGATGCCGTGGAACGGACGCGCGCGTTCGACACGCTCGTGGCGATTTACTGGAAGCCGCTGTACAAGTTCGCC
>JBDUAL010000043.1:0-8608 GCA_040004685.1 Anaerolineaceae bacterium
CCGGCTGGCCGAGGCGGCCCATCGGGTGAAGGGAGACCAGGTAGCGCTCGTACTCCTCATCGCTGCGGGCCATCGCCGTCATCGGCGTCTCAATGTAGCCGGGAGCGACCGCGTTGACGCGCACTCCGCGCCGACCGTAGGTGACTGCGAATTGGCGCGTCAGGCCAACAACGCCGTGTTTCGCGGCGACGTAGGCGCCAGCCCCCTCCGCCACGGGGAGATCGATCGTGTTCGTGAGCGGACTGGTAAGACCGACGAGCCCCGCCACCGAGGCGGTGTTGATAATCACCCCGCCCCCGCGTTCGGCGAGCAGGGCAGCGCCGTGGAACAAGCCGTAGTAAACGCCGCTCAGGTTGACCAGGATCGTGCGATCCCAGCCCAACAGCGCACCACCAATGCCCGCGTTGTTGACAACCACGTTCAACCCGCCAAGCTCATCGACCGTCGTTCGAAGGGCGGCTTTGACTGCTGCCTCGTCCGAGACGTCCAGGTGCATGGCAGCAGAGCGGCCGCCGTGTTCAGAGACCTGCGCGGCTGTGTCCTGTGCCGCTGCGAAATCGATATCGGCGCACATGATGGCGGAGCCGCATTCGGCCATTCGGAGGGCCGCTGCCCGCCCGATCCCGGAACCCGCGCCCGTGATCAGTGAGACAAGTCCGGAGAGGTCTGACATTGGGCATCCTTGAAGGTAAGTAGCCGTAGCCTAGAGGGAGAGCGCGGAGCGGTCGACCACTCACGATTGCGACGAGTCTGCAAGCCGCTATGCCGCCAGGTTGCGCTTCCGCAAGGGTGACGAAAGTACGCTGCGCGCACGCCCGAAATGGGCAGAGGAGAGCTACTTTGGCCAAGGTACGAGATTTCATGACGCCGAACGTCGTAACGATCGGCAGCCAGGCGATGATCAGCGAAGCCGCGCGCCTCATGCGCGACCACGATATCGGCATGCTCGCAGTGGTGGATGCTGGAGACCTGCGGGGCGTAGTCACCGACCGCGACCTGGTGGTGAAATGCGTGGCCGCCGGGATGACCGATGGCCCGGTCGCTGGCGTCCTTTCGTCTGACGTCATCTGTCTCGGCGTAGACGATGACGCGGACGACGCCGAGAAGCGAATGTCGAAAAACAACGTGCGCCGTTTGCCAGTCCTGGACGGGGGAAAGCTCGTCGGCATGGTCTCGGTAGGCGACCTTGCCGTACGGGGCAGCGAGAAGCTGGCAGGCAAGGTGATGGAGAACACCGGACCGGAGAAGAAGGGCTGATCCGGGCCTACTGTCCCGGGGTACTAAGTCACGCGTTCGAGGAGAACTACGGGGATGCGGCGGGTGGTCTTCTGCTCGTACTCTTTGAAAGCCGGCATCATTTCTGCCTGTTGTGCGTACAGCCGATCGCGCTCGGCGCCCACCGCCGACGATGCGGTGGCAGCGAACTTCTCCGTGCCAAGTTCCACGGAGACGGCAGGGTTGGCCGCAAGGTTGAGATACCACGCCGGGTGCTTCGGGGCGCCTCCCATGGAGGCGATGATCACCACCCTGTTTCCATCCTTGCTGTAGACGAGCGGGGTCGTGCGCGATTCGCCGGATTTCGCACCGGTGGTAGTGAGTAGGAGCAGCGGGCGCCCCTTGAACATCCCAAACGTTTCGCCTCCGTTCGCGCGAAACTCTTCGATGATCTTCAGGTTGAAATCGTTCTGTCCTGCCATCGCGGCATGCCTCCAAATGTTGTGCGTCATTGTGAACAGACGCGAGTACGTTGTCGCTGGCGTTTAGCGTCGCTCTTCTAGCCCCTATTCACTAGCCCCTCGGCAGCCCAAGTCCGCGCATCGAAATGATGTTGCGCTGGATCTCGCTGGTGCCGCCGCCAATCGGGCTGGTCGTGCTGTGCATGTAGAAGCGCGGCAGACGGCCTTCGAGGATGCCCTCACGGTCGCGGTCTGTGAGCTGCGCGTAGAGGCCCGCCATGTGCATGCCGGTGACCGCCAGACGCACGTCCAGCTCGCTGCTGAAGAGTTTGGCGATCGACGACTCCTTGTTCGGGATCTCGCCGCGTTCCTGCATGGAGATGATGCGGTAGCAGATCAGGGCCTCCACCTGGGCTTCGATCATTCGGTCCGAAAGCTCGTTGCGCAGCGCTTGGTTGGTCGCGCTCACCCCTAGGCCGATCTTCGATTCGCGAGCGTACTTCACGAGGTCGCGAGCTATGAGCTGGTGCGCCACGCTGGTGGCGATGCCGCTGCGTTCGAAGTCGAGCGTCGTCGTAGCCAGGTACCAGCCGCGGTTCTCATCGCCGAGCAGTTGGCTTGCGGGCACGCGCACGTCTTCGAAGTAGACCTCGTTGAACTCGTGGCTGTTGAGCATGTTGACCAATGGCCTGACGGTGATGCCGGGTGTCTTCATGTCCATCAGGAAGTAGCTGATGCCGCGGTGTTTCGGAGCGTCGGGGTCCGTGCGGGCGATGAGGATGCCCATGTCGGCGTGGTGCGCGCCGGAAGTCCAGATCTTCTGGCCGTTGACCACGTAGTCGTCGCCGTCGCGGATGGCGCGTGTCTGGAGGCTCGCGAGGTCGCTGCCGGCGCCGGGTTCGCTAAACAGCTGACACCAGTGGTGCTCACCGGAGATGATCTTCGGGAGGTACTTCTGCTTCTGCTCTTCGCTGCCGTAAACCATCATCGTTGGGCCTGCCCAGCCATGACCGATGCCGCCCGGCCGAGGCGCGCGCCGCCAGGCGAATTCCTCGCTGAGGATGAACTGGTCCTTCACGCTGAGGCCGCCGCCGCCGTGCTCCTTTGGCCACGCGGGCGCGCCCCAGCCGTGTTCGTTGAGCTTGCCGGTCCAGTCCTTCATGAACGAGACGAACTCCGGCTGGGAACGCCCAGCACCATTGAACAGCCCCCACTCGGTGGGTCGCGACTCGAACGCTTTCGGGAACTCGCTCTGAAGGAAATCGCGCACCTCATTTCGAAAGGCGCCTTCCCGGTCGTTGTCGCGAAACTGCATGGCTGATCTCCTGGCTCGAAGGTTCGCAGCGACCGTAGCGGAGGGCAGCGCAAATGGCAAAGGCCAAGGTCTTTGCTGGCGCGCACGGTTCGCCTTCGTTTCGCCTAGAATCCGCTTCGCATTTCAGCCCCAAGGGAGCACTCCCATGCCATCGATTCGCGAATACGCCGACCAGATCTGGAAGGGCGAAGTGGATACCGTAACGGTCGCCCACCCAATCCGCGGCATGTGGTTGACCGCAGAGGAGGTGGCCGATGGCGTGCTCTACTACAAGGGGATCGCGAGCGCCAACACGCTCGATACGGGCGAGGGCCTGGTCATGCTCGATACCGGCGCCATGCAGGATGCGGCGCCGCTCTTCGAACAAGTACGGAAGTGGCGTCCCGATGCGCGGCTCGCGGGCGCCGTCTTTTCGCACCATCACGTGGATCACATCTTTGGCGTCGGGCCGTTTGAGGCGGAATCGAAGGAAAAGAGCTGGGCGCGACCATTGGTCTACGGCCACGAGCACCTCGGCCGCAACTTCGACCGCTACAAGAAGACACCTGGCTGGAACACGGCGATCAACGTCCGCCAGTTCGCGATCGCTGCGCCCCAGTATCGCTTTGCTTCAGCCAGCCGATACCCGGACGTGACCTACGCGAAGGCACTCACGCTGCGCCAGGGTGACCTCACTTTCGAACTGAGGCACACGCGCGGCGAGACCGAGGATGCGACCTGGACGTGGGTGCCCGAGAAGAAGATCCTCGCTCCCGGTGACCTCTTCATCTACGCGACGCCGAACGCCGGCAACCCGCAAAAAGTGCAGCGCTATGTGGGCGAATGGGCGGCGGGGCTGCGCGAAATGGCGGCGCTTGGGGCCGAGATCATGCTCCCAGGCCACGGCTTCCCGATCTTCGGCGAAGACCGTATCAAGACCGCGCTGACGGACACGGCTGAGCTCCTCGAATCGATCGAGGGCCAGGTGCTGGCGCTGATGAACACCGGCGCGGCGCTTGATACGGTTCTCCACTCGGTGGTCGCGCCCGCGCACCTGTTGGAGAAGCCGTACCTGCGCGTGGTCTACGATCATCCCGAGTTCCTGGTGCGAAACGTCTGGCGGTTGTACGGCGGCTGGCACGATGGCGAACCCGATAACCTGTTACCCGCGCCCCGGCTCCAGCAGGCACGCGAGTGGGTGGCGCTGGCTGGTGGACTGCAAAAGGTGATCGATCGTGCGGCCGCCCTCCGCGCCGACGGTGACCTGCGGATGGCCTGTCACCTGATCGAATACGCGGTGATCGCGGAGCCCGGCTCGAAAGTCGCGCACGCACTCCGGGCGGAGATCTACGCCGCTCGCAGCGCCCTCGAAACCTCATCCATGTCGCGCAACATCCTCAACCACGCTGCACTTTCGAGTGAGCAGGGAAAGAGGGACATCGCCGGCAACTGGTAGCGACTTGGTCGTGGGGCGAAGTTCAGCGACGCGTGGCCAGCCCGCTGAGCGCGTCGCCGCTCACCCGGTAGACGGTCCATTCGTCCTTGGGTTCCGCTCCGAGCGCTTTGTAAAACTGGATCGACGGTTCGTTCCAATCGAGGACAGCCCATTCGAGGCGGGCGCAGCCGCGTTCGATGGCGAGGCGCGCGAGTTCGACCAACAGCGCCTTGCCGTAGCCATGACCGCGCAGTTCCGGGCGGATGAACAGGTCTTCCAGGTAGATCCCCGGCTTGCCTGCCCAGGTACTGAAGTTGTGGAAGAAGAGGGCGAAACCAGCGCTCTCTCCCGTTGCGGTCTCGGCGAGGATCACTTCTGCGTAGGGCCGCGGGCCGAAAAGATGGCGGCGAAACTCGTCGCGGTCCAGCATCACGGCGTTCGGCTCACGTTCGTACTCGGCAAGGCCATGGATCAGTTCGATGATCGTATCGAGGTCGGTCTCGGCGGCGGCGCGCAGCGGCACGATTAGCCTCGCACCAGTTCGACGCGCGATACCTGCGCTCCTTCGCGCGCGATCCGCGTGACCATCGAGCGTCCACTCATACCAGCGGCGTAGAGGGCGGCGAGCATCGCATCGGCGGCAGCACGCACGGACGCTTCGGGACAGATCGCGGCCACAGAACTCCCGGCTCCGCTCAACCAGGCCGCGTGCGCGCCGGCCGTCTTGGCGGCGTCGAAGACGTCGAACAGCGGCGGGAAGAGGGACGCGCGTTGGCGCTGGTGAATGCGGTCGTCCGTTGCGGCGTCCAACAGATCCATCCGGTTCGCGGCCATGGCCGCCACAAAGAGTGCGGCGCGGCCCGTGTTGTGCACGGCATCGACCTTGGAATAGGTTTCTGGGAGCACCTTGCGCGCCTCTTTCGTGGCCATCGAGTGGTCCGGGATAAGGATTGCCATGTGGGCGCCGAGTGGGTAGGTGCAGGCGGATCGCAAGTAGTGGCCGTTCGCTTCAACACAGACCTGCATGCCGCCAAAAAGCGCCGGACAGGCGTTGTCGCCGTGACCTTCGAGTTCGCTGGCGACATCAAGACAGTCGCCCTCGGTGAGCGTATGACCTTCGAACTCATTGGTAGCGATGACGCCCGCCACACGGGCGACGGCGCTGGCGCCAAGACCTCGACCGAGTGGGATGGTGGTGGTGTAGCGCACGCGGACGCCGGTAGGGCACGGTTTACCCAGCTTCACGTAGGTTTGGCGAACTGCGGTCAGTACCATCTTTTCGCCGACATCCTCGGTGGGAAACTGTTCGCGGTCGCTGAAGGTGACGGTGATCGAGGCGTACAGATCCAGCGCCAGCCCAAGGCAATCAAAACCAGCGCCGAGGTTGGCGCTGGTGGCTGGGACGCGAAGGGTAATTGCAGTTGGTTCCATCGGTGAGTCCGGGGTCGTTACCCGAAGAGGAGATCATAGCCCACGGCCAACTTACGGCGGAGCCGTTTCGGCCGGCGATGTCTTCGCTTCGATTCAGATCAGGAGGGTTGCCGCGTTTGAGGCGCCTTGCTCGGCCGCCTGGAGGACGATGCCTCGCGCGATGAGATCGTCCACGCGTTCCGCTGCGAAGCCGAAATCGCGAAGCACCTCGGCTGAGTGTTCACCAAGTACGGGCGAGCGGCGGACGAATTCGCCCCCTGCACTCGTGAAGCGCGCGAAAGCGTGCGGGCCGCTGACTGAACCGAACTGAGGGTGGTCGTAGGTATCGAAGCAGTGGTTCTCGGCGGCGAAAGCGTCGCTGAACCATTCGACCGGCCGGAGCGCGTGAGCGGCGGGAACGGATCGCGCGGCCAGGCGATCGAGCGCCTCTTCGCGGCTCATGCCCCGAAGGACGTCCGCGATCTGGCTCGCCAACGGGCCTTCGACGGGCTCCCGTGAGGCGCGTTCGGCGATGATCCGTCCGGCCCATTCCGGGTGGCCGAGGGCGATACAGAGCTGTGGAAACTGTTCGGCTGTTGTGCACGAGATGGCGAGCCAGCCGTCAGAGCATTCGTAGAACCGCTGGATGGCGGCGCTCCCCAAACGATCACGCGCGCCGGGAGCGTTGGCGGGTCGTCCCTCGTACCACGTCAGTTCACCGGACTGGCAGAGGATGCTCTGGTTGGCGAGGCAGGTGACCACGTCCTGTCCTCGGCCGGTGCGTTCGCGCGCATGGAGCGCGGCCACGATGCCGAAGGCGGCCATCATCGCGCTCGCGCTATCGTTTACGGCCACCGTGTAGAAGACGGGTTCACCGTCGCCGCCCTGCGCCGCCATCATCCCGCTGCGAGCCTGCAGCAGCGGGTCGAACCCGGGGTCTGAGGCAAGCGGCCCGACGGGTCCGTAGCCGCTGACCGAGCAGCTGATGATGCGCGGGTTTTCCTTGCGAAGGGCTTCGTAGTCAATCCCGAGGCGTTCGCGCACTCCGATTCGATAGTTATCGAGGACCACATCTGAGACTCGCACCAGATCGAAGAACGCCTCTTTGCCCTCCACGGTCTTGAGGTCTATCGCCAGTCCGCGTTTGCCCCGGTTGTGGCCCACGAACTGGAGGCCAGCGATGCGAAACGGGTCGCCGTCGAGTGGTTCGACCTTGATGACATCGGCGCCATAACTCGCGAGGATGGTGGGCGCGAAGGCGCCAGCGATGAACGCGCCCAGATCCAGAACGCGGATGCCGGCCAACGGCCCCACGCCCTGGGGTTTTACCGGGTACGCCGGGAGCAGTGGCGCGTGCGGAGCGAGCTGCTCAAGCGTGGTGTCCTCCATGAAGCGCTGCACCGCACCCGGGGTGGCGCTTAGCTTCACCGGGAGGCCCGGAAGCTCGACGCGCCCGAACTCGGGGTGCACCATCTCAAGGAGCATCTGGTTCGCCGCAACCGTCTCGCTGCGGAACCACGACTCCCTGTCGCCAACGGGACCGCTGGGGACGCCCGCGTCCTTGAACATCCCCAGCCATTCGACGCGTGGTCGCTCGGCGAAGCGCCTATCCAGCCATTCGATCGCGACCTGGTCGTTCGGCGGCAGGAGGAGCTTCGTGTACTCGCCGTCCACCCCGTCAAGCATGATCAGGTCCATCAGACCCATCACGTCGATGGCCCGGAAGAAGAAGGCCGGCGTCAGAGTGCCGAGGAAGAGCCATTCGCCGTCAGAGCACTGATAGAGGCGATAGTTGACGAGCCCACCGCGCGATCCGCGCCGCGCCGGTGCGATCACATCGCCGAAGCGCGTCTGCGTGCCACAAGTGACTGCGGCGACCGCGTGGAGGCCACTGACAACGAGCGCTTCGCCCCTGCCGGTGCGCGCCCGATTGACCAGGGCGCTCCCGATGGCCCCGGCGGCGTCCATCGCCTGCGAGTAGGCAAGCTGCGGCGTCTCCAGGCTGACAGGCCGGTCTTCGTAGCTCGATTGCTGACTGGCGACGGCGCTGATCGCGCTGAGCAGCATCGAGTCTGGCGGGAGCTGGCTCCAGCGGCCCGCGACGCTGTACGGAGGGAGCCAGGCGTGGACGAGCGATGGGTTCGCCGCCAGCAAAGTCGTTGCGTCGAGGCCGAGTCGCTCAAGCTTGCCGGGCGACGAATCGAAGATCGCGAGATCCGCCGTTCGTAACAATTCGCGTGCCGCGTGGAGCCCCTCGAAGCTACTGAGATCAAGCTTGAGCCGTTTCTTGTTTCGGTTCCAGCAGAGGTAGCCGGGGTGCTCCGCCAACCGATCCCGGGCAGCGCCCTCGATCTTGACCACTTCCGCCCCGAAGTCGCCGATGAGCATGGCCGCCATCGGCCCGGAGATCCCTTCGGAAAAATCGAGTACGCGAAGCCCTCCGAAAGCAGTCACGGCGAGAGTCTAGCGCGCGAATTACGCTTCACAAAACGCTCTCGGGGCCAGGCCAGGCTAGCGGAAATGGGACATCACCTCGTTGGCGAATTGGTCCATCACTTCGATCTTCTTGCCGGAATCGCCGCCCAAGTTGAAGTCGGGGATGACCACTTCGTCAACGCCAGCGTCGATGTACTCTTGGATGATGCCGCGCACTTCGACGGCTGAACCGGCGATGACGGGGCGGCCGCTGGCTCGCATCCGTTCGACGACGGCCCCGTCATCGCTCAGCACCAGAAGGGCGTCGGCCCCGCGCTGAATCTCCTTCGGGTTGCGGCCGATCGTGCGGCAGTGCTC
>JBDUAL010000460.1:0-2572 GCA_040004685.1 Anaerolineaceae bacterium
ATGATCTTCGTTGAGGGCTCCATGGCGGCCGTGCGTTCGGCGGCCGCCACTGCCGGCGGCGCGGCACGGCCCGGCCTCCCACTGCCCAGGAAAAGCCACCCCAGTAGCCCGGCTGAGACGGTGGCCAGCGCGAACCCGAGGCCGAACGCCAGCTGCCAGTAGTGCGTCTCACTGATCAGCGCCGCAGCGCCAACTCCGGCGGCCGTGGCTGCAACGCTCGTGAGGCCCATGTACGCCGTCGCTGAGCCACGGGCAGTGGCGTCCCGTGCATCGCCCAGGGCGTGGAAGAGAATCAACCAGGAAAGGGCGACGCCAGTGGAGAGCAGTCCGATGCCCGCGAGAAACCCGTGGGCGCTCGCGGTGCCAACGATCAGGGCGAAGCCGCACGCCTCTATCCCCCAGACGAACGCGACAACCGTCCGTGTCTGCACCCGATCCAACACCCACCCCCCTGCTGGAGCGGTGACCAGCTTCGCGAGACCGTAGATCCCGAGCGCGTAGGCCGGGTAGGCGCTAGGCGCCTGGCGCACGTCGATCAGATAGGTGTTGCCGTAGGCGATGACGACGAGCGCAGTCAAGGCGTCTACGGAGAAAACAGCGGCCAGCAGCAGCCGCAACGAGGGCGTCCACGACCCCCGGCTAAAGTCCGCAGCTGCGAAGGGAGTCTCGCCGGGCAGATTCTGGCGGCCGGACCCGGTAAGCGATCGTGCCATCGTCTCCCCTGAACTCTTCCTCGGCGAAACCTGACTTCGCCAGCGACTCTAACATGCCGATCTCGCTTGTTCGGAAGCGCCGATTATAGGCGCCGCTCAGCACGACGTGGTCGATTTCCTTGGTGGCAAGCAGACATGTATAGGCGTCCACGTTCGGAAAGCGTTGACGGTGCTGGCTCTCAGTGAAGAACTCGTTGGAGAGCTTGGCGCCGGCCTTCATGAACTCCACCATGCCGTCCTCCTGGTTGTTCCTCACCATCACCCGGTACGAATCCCCGAGCACGACCGGCTGCGAGGCGAGGTAGCCAGCGAACCTTGGATGTGATTGCTGCCACAGGCCAGAGGGCGGCACCCACGCAAGCACCACCGCCGTAACCAGCGCAAGTCCCCCGATAAGTTTGCCCTGGTGGCGAAAAAACGTAGCCCCGAGCGCGGGCAACAACAGCGGCAAAAGGACGATCGAGAGACGTCGCGTGTTGTCGGCCGTGCTCAACAGGACGCGGAAGCGGGTGGCATCGGCCAAAACGGGCGTGGAGACGAACAGAAACACGGCAGGCGAGGCGGCAGCCACGGCCACCACGGCAACCACCCCCCAGCGCTTCGGGAACGTGCGTTGGCGCACCCATTCCCAGGCTCCATAAAGCGCCAGCGCCCCGATCCCCATCATCGGGTGGCTGGCAACGGCGAGCGCCAGCAGTGCCCCGGCAAGAACAGTGCGCTTGCGTTCGAACAAACCGGCTCCGAAGAAGAAGAGTGCAAACGACCACATGGTGGTGAGTTGAAACTGGGTGACGCCGTTCCAGAGAAGCGGATTGAGCAGGAACACCGTGAAGAGCAGTGGGTTCTTCATCTGCGGCCGAAACTGCCACATCCCCACCACCAACAGGATGACTCCGAGCACCATCGAGAGGGTCACGATCCAGTCGCCAAAGAGGGGGTAAAGCAGCGCGTCCGGCAGCCACGGGACCACGCCGTACGGGAACATCACGGCATCGCCGTTCTCCAGCTGAGCGACGTGCCACGGCCATTCGTGCCGCGTGAAGATCGACTCCGACAGGTACCACACGTGGGCGTACGAATGGGCGCTGTCGTCACCTAGGTAGAACGTCTTTGCGAGCATGGCGGCCATTGCCGCCACCGCCAGAAGGACCACGACGGGCGGAATCCAGAGCCACGCGCTTCTACGAAGGCTGGCAGGCGCATCCTTCCAGCAGGAGAGGCGGTACCAGGCGAGCGGCATGCAGACGGCGTCCACGGCCGCGTCGTAAAGCCGGGTGCGCGTACGGCCCACGGGGATGTTGATGCGGTAGGTGTTGTCCACGCCGTACCCGAGCCGCGTCAACAGCACCGCGACTTCGACCGTCTCGCTGTACTTGTAACCGCGATAGTACTCCTGGGCCTCCAACAGTGGCCCCACCCGGAAGACTCGATAACCGCTCTCGATGTCTGAGAACTTGTGTCCTCCCGAGATCGTGCCGATCCAGGTCATTACCGAGTTGCCGAACTTCTTGTAGGGCGAGTGATAGCCCATATCGCGGTCGCCGATGACGCACACAACGTCCTTCGTGATCAAGTGCTCGATCATCCCATCGAGGGCGGCGGGCTCGTGCTGGCCGTCGGCGTCGATCGAAAACGCGATGTCGTCGGCCGAGATTTCGCCTCGCCCGAGCATCGCCCGCACCTCTTCCCAGCCTGCACGAAGCGCCGCCGAGAGGCCGCGATTCTGGCGGAAGTGAATGACGGTAACCCGGTCCTTGCCCGCGGCCCAACGGTCGACGATCGATCCGGTGTCGTCGTTCGAACCGTCGTTAACGACGATCAGGCGGTCGATACGAGGGTAGAGGTCATACAGGACACCC
>JBDUAL010000044.1:0-8572 GCA_040004685.1 Anaerolineaceae bacterium
CGCCATCATCGCACAGGGATAACTCGGAAAACCTCTCAGCTTGTTCGAATCGCGATGACCGAGGCCGCGAGCAGCACCAATTGGAGTGCGCTGCCCGAAGCGAACAGCCAGAGACCCGCCGCTCGCTCCCACGTGTGAACCGCGATGCCAACCACGGTATTAACCGCCAGAATCCCCACGCCCAAGTAGGCGATGTGTAAGAGCTCCGTCTTATCACCGACGCGCACGACGCCGCCCAGCGCCGGGAAACTCAACTGAATGACTTTCGGAAGATCTGGGTACTGCCAGTACACAAAGCCTGCCACCAGGGCACAACACACCGCCCCGCTGGCCGCCGCAACCGCCGCAACCCGGTCGCGCCAGAACGGAAGTGCGGCTATCCCCGTGGCCACTGATCGTTGAACCTGCTGCCCAAGGGTCCCGAGCGCGGCTCGGCCCTGGATCTCTTCAGCAAATGCCGCCTGGTCCAGCACAGTGAGCGCATACGACTCGTCAGTGGTCACTACAAATAGCAGTTCATCCGGTGAGCTGTGCGTCGAATAGAAGAGCGTGTACCCCACTCGCTTCACATCGGCGTGCCCAACGTGACAGCCCCACCAATTCAGCCCGTTGATCTTCGTTTCGTCCAGGGTGCGCCCAGGAATCATCCGCTGAATCGTCTCGATAGGAACAATGACTCGGCGAAACCCCCAGCGGATAAGCAGCGAATCACGGCCAATGGAGTAGGTAAGCGTAGACAAAGCGTAGGTCCAGTTCGCAAAGGCAACGCCGAGCAAGGCGAGGATGGCGCTGATAACGTAAGCCGAGAAGCTTCGTATTTCGACGTTTGCATCAAGCGCAAGCCGTAGGCACAGCGCCGCGAGGATGAACGCCCACGCGGCCATTGCTCCCCCGACGATGACGCCGAGCGCGCGAGGCGGCCGAAAGGCGACCAACTCTAGCTGGCGACGCGGGCGCGAGCTGGTATTGACCACTTGCTATACTTCTCGTTCTTCCCACGGATGCAATCGAAGAACAGGCTGCTGAGCTGGCTGGTGATCGGGCCGGGGGAGCCGCTCCCCACGATGCGGCGATCGACTTCGACAATCGGAGTGAGGTGTGCGGCAGTACCGGTCATAAAAATCTCGTCCGCGATGTAGAGTTCGCTGCGGTCGATTTCACGTTCGACGGTCTCGATCCCGAGTTCGTTCCTTGCGAGTTCCACGACGCTTGCAGCCGTGATGCCTTCCAGCACGTTGTCCGCCGGACCGGGCATGATGAGCTTGCCCCTACGCACCATAAAGATGTTCTCGCCACTGCCTTCAGAAACGTGACCGTTGGCGTTGAGCATAATCGCTTCATCAAAGCCGTTGAGTACCGCTTCCGTCTTTGCCAGCGCGCTGTTTACGTAGATTCCGGTGACCTTGGCGCGAGGCGGGATGCCGGTGTCATCTACCCGTCGCCAGGTGCTGGTGTGGCAGCGGGCGGTTTCCGGGAGGTAGGCCGGGAACGGCGTGAGAAACATCAGCGTGTCGCTCTCAAGATTGTGGAGACGCACGCCGAGCTGCTCGCTGCTGAGGTAGACCATGGGGCGAAGATAGACATCCTCGGTGAACCCACTGCGCTCGACGAGTTCGACGGCTATCTCGCAAAGCCGGTCCACCGTTTGGCTCGTCTTCAGGCCGAGAATCTTCGAACTCTGCCCCAACCGTTCGAAGTGCTCGCGCGGCCGAAAGAGGTAGGTGGCGCCGACGGCTTCGTTCCAGTTTCCACGGATTCCTTCGAAAACTGCGGTCCCGTAGTTGAAGGCGTGCGTCATGACGCCGATCTTCGCGTCACTCAGCGGGACAATTTTGCCTTGAAAGAAGGCGTAAGGGGTTGGCATGATGGAGACTCCTTGATCCAGGCAAGTTCGAGTGATGCCAGTATACCGCCGCCATTCGTAGCGGCAGCGCAGGCAAGTGAGGCTTACTTTCCCGCGCTCGACCGGCTGAAAAAGGTCCCATCTTTGCATTCGGGAACGTTTGACTCTTTGACAGCCAGGCGATCACGAACGTCCTGCTTGGGAAGCGGTGGGGTTCGCGTGACGAGCGACGTTGGGTCGGCCACCGCGTCGTCCAGGTACTTTGTGAACTGCGTGTTGTAGTCTTTCAGGTCATCCGGCGGAGTCAGCGCCTTCATGCTCGCGCTAAATGCTTTGATCACCTGCCCAATCTCTTCCGCCTTGGTCTTGGTGAGGAGCGCACTAGAGAACGCTGCGCTGCCCGAACAGATCGCTTTGAGGTAGGCCTCATCGGAAACCGCGTCCGGTCGGCCCTTGGGAGCGTTATCGCCACCGCAGGCGACCATCACAGAGAGAGCCAAGGGGAGTAGGACCGCAACGAAAAGAGTCCGCATGACGAGGAATCGTACAACGAGGTGCCGTAGGTGCGCGTTCAGAGAAGAATCCTCTTTGTCGCCGCGCCCGGGGTTCGCCGCCAGTTGTGGACGAGATAGCGCTTCTCGCCTCCACGTTCGATCACTTCCATGCGACAACGGGCTGGATCCAGTGCCACCAGCCCGACCTCACGGCAGAACGACTCGATAGTCCCCTGACTGGGTATGTTGAATACACTTGGAAACTCGAGGGCCGCCTGCAATTGGGCGGCTGAAAGCAGGAGCAGCCAGCCACTCACAAGTTCCGCGAGCCCGAAGTGAAAGTCGCGGTCACCGAAGGTAATCAGCACACGGTCGGCGTCAGAATCGCTACCTGCCAGGAGCAATGTCGAGCCGAAGTGGGAGAGCGAAAGGTCCATCGAAGCCTGGTATATGGGGCCGAGCGTGTCGTGCGCAGCAAGCACTTCAGCGGCGCGGAACGCGTGGAGGCGGAACTCCGAAGCGTGAGCATCCGGCGCGAGCGCCAATCCGCCAGACTGAAGCCACTCATTCCACTCCCTCGCGTCATCGCGCAACACGTACAGGGCGCCCGCCTGGTAGTCGGTCGCGGCGCGAATGAGGGGCATGGCGGCTACGTAGTTGCCCCACTCCAGGGCATGCAGCGCTTCGAGCCGCGTCAGCCATGCGCGAGACCAGAGGCCGAGACCAGCTGCCGTCTGCTGACTGCGGTGTTTCGAATCCGCCGAGGCCTCGGCGATCGAGCCTTCGTGCGCGAATCCACGAAGCAAGAGCTCGAGGTCCTTGCCAAGGACGAAACCGGCCTGGCGATACGAGTCAACTGAGCCCGCCGCATCGATCGGCGGTTTCCCTGCTCGCGTGGCGCCCGCCGAGATACGCGGGGGAGACACGCGCGGCAGCTTCGCATCATCTCCCGAAGTCATCTTGAGGATTGCTCTCTGTTCATAGTCGCCTGGTATCGGCGGACAACGGGATCGTCGAACCAATGCTCCAACCGCGGCGTCATCCGTTCGGGCATCGCGCGGAGCATGTCCACAGCGTGCATCACATCGTGTTTGCACCAACCCTTGAGATAGGCGCCGAGCGGAACCTCCGAAGGCGAACGTTTCTCGTCCCCTTGGAATTTGAGCGTCTTCGTCAGGTCTGCTTCAGTGAGGCTGGCAAGGTGGCCACGAAGGATCGTGCGCTCGCGCGCCGCCTCTTCCAAGATCTGGTCGACGGTGAAGCTGCGCCGTCCCTGCACCTTACTTTCGTTCCAGGCATCCACGTCCCAGCGTTCATCATCGCCATTGCCGATACGCGCCTCGCCCCCTTCGTGCATGGTCTTGAACATCTCGCCCACGGGACCGTCGATCGTTGCCAGGTGGGAGACGTAGTCCTTGACGATCCAGGTGCTGCCCGGCACTGGGCGCTCAAGTTGTTCGGGGGTCAGCCAGCGGCTGAGCACCGCGAACTGCACTCGATGACCGTCTAACTCGTTCATGACTTCTTGTACTTCGGGAATCAAAGGATCTCCTCATTAGGCATTTCATCGTTTTCGTTTGCCTCGCGTTCGCGGGCTTCTGCGAAGAGCGTTTGTTGCAAAGCGAACTGTGCAGGTTGTCTGGAAAAATCCTGGTAGAGCAGCCAATTGAGGAGCATCGGGTCGCCGCGCAGTTCTGGGAGCGCTCCCAGCACCTGGATTGCGTGCCCGGCCGCATGGTCGGACCAGACATGCAGGATCGCGAGAAGCGTTCTCTCCCCCACCAACAATTGGAGCGTTTCTTCGCTCAGGCCGTTGAGCTGCGCCACCATGCGGCGCAGCGACGAATCGAAATCATCCAGGATCTTCGGCAGAGGGAGTGGAGATACTCCTGCCACTTGCTCAGCGGCGATCCGGGGCCGCTCGAAATCTTCTGCCGTGAACGCAGTGACCCCCGTGGTCATCCGTTCGAGCGTCTCAGCGTAAGCGAGTTGCCCGGCGGCCAGGTGGGCGAGCACCTGCCGTACGTTCCACTCAAGCGCGGGGACGGGTCGGGCAAGCGCACCTTCGGGCAGTTGCGTAGCCAGGAGTTTCAAGTTCCCGGTGTCGTACATGAAGCGATCGGCGATGGCCCGTGCCTCGGGCTGCGAAGCCACAAGGGCGCCTAGTGCCGCGACCGGGGGTGGCGGCGCTCGCTGCGCCCCGAAGGACGCTGGCGAGGTGCGTCGTCCCGCGGAGGCCGTGGCCCAAGCTGGCGAATGCAATCCCATCCCGCGAACACGGCCGAGTCGCCCAGTTCAGCCTCGATCTCCAACAGGCGGTTGTACTTGGCGGTCCGTTCACTGCGCGCCGGCGCGCCGGTTTTGATCTGGCCGGCGCCAGTCGCCACCGCAAGGTCTGCAATGAACGTGTCCTCCGTTTCACCTGACCGATGGCTGATGATCGCCGTCCAACCAGCGCGGTGGGCAGTGTCTACGGCCTCCAGCGTCTCGGAGAGCGTGCCGATCTGATTGAGTTTCACGAGCACGCTGTTCGCGGCCCTTGCCTGAATCGCCCGGCGGATACGCTCAGGGTTGGTCACCAGCAGATCGTCGCCTACCACCTGGCAGCGCTCACCGAGTTTCTCGATCATTAGCGCCCAGGCATCCCAGTCGTCCTCGGCCAGGCCGTCTTCGATAGACCGGATCGGGTACTTGCTCACCCATGACTCCCAGTGCGCAATCATCTCGACGCTTGAGAGAACGCGCTTCTCCTTGGCGAGAGCGTACTGGCCGTTCCCGAAGAGCTCGGTGGCCGCCGGATCAAGCGCAAGGACGACATCCTCGCCAGCCTTGTATCCAGCGCGCTCGACTGCCTCAAGAATAACCTGCACAGCCTCTTCGTTGCCCGGCAGTGACGGGGCGAACCCACCTTCGTCACCAACCGATGTGACCGCCCCTGAATCGTGCAGGACTGCCTTCAAAGCATGGTAGATCTCGGTGCCACAGCGAAGTCCCTCTGCGAACGTTTGGGCGCCCACTGGCATCACCATGAACTCCTGGAAATCGGTGGAATCGGGCGCATGCTTGCCGCCGTTGAGGATGTTGAACATCGGCACTGGCAGGCGGTGAGCGTTCGGGCCGCCCAGGTAGCGGTAGAGCGGCATGTCCGCCGATTCAGCGGCCGCACGGGCAGCGGCCAGCGACACACCAAGGATCGCGTTTGCACCGAGCCGACTCTTATTCGGCGTGCCGTCGAGCTCACACATGATCCGGTCGATGGCCAATTGGTCGGAGGCTGGTACGCCGCGAAGCGCCTTTGCGATCTCGCCATTGGCGTTCCTCACCGCCTTCAGCACGCCTTTGCCGCCGTAGCGCCGCCCGTCACCGTCTCGCAGTTCAGCAGCTTCGTGAGCCCCCGTTGAAGCGCCCGAAGGCACCGCAGCAGTCCCCATGAAGCCATCGTCGAGTTGAACCGTTACGTGAATGGTCGGATTCCCGCGCGAATCAAGGATCTCACGCGCAGCGATCTCGTCAATGAACACTCGAAGCTCCTAAAACGGGGCAGCCGCCCCTCCTGTGTTTGGGAATGGGGTCACTTGCCGACCTCTGGTGCATCGTGAAGAGGAATGAGAGCGTCCGCACTTAGCAGGTAGTCCACGTAGAGGATGCCGTTGACGTGGTCAATTTCGTGCTCCAGGGCCTCCGCGAGGAGGTCGTTCTCCGAGCGCACCCGGATCAACTTGCCGGTCTTGGGGTCGAGACCCTGTGCTACCACCTTCACGGAGCGGATGATTTCGCCGCGGAATCCCGGTACCGAGAGGCAGCCTTCGTCCACCTGCCGTTCGCCCGAGCGTTTCACGATCTCAGGGTTGACCAGCGCGATCGGCTTGTCATCGTTCACGTCAATGACAACGACTCGGAGGCCGATGCCGATCTGCGGCGCAGCGAGCCCAACTCCCGGTGCGTCGTACATCGTCTCCCACATGTCTTCGATCAGCTTGTGGATGCTGCTATCGATCGTGCGGACGCGCCGCGCCTTCTCGCGGAGCACAGGGTCTCCCGCCCGGCGGATGGGAATGATGGCCAAGTGGCGCTCCGTTCATGTAGTGGCACAACGCGGCGCCGCAACCAAGTTTACCGCTCGTGGCTGTGACGCGCCCGTGCTGGCGACCGAGTAAGTGTCTGCACTACACTAAGTCCGTGACCGAACTCACGCAGCCCACCGGACATCGCCAACGGTCGGAGCGGGTGCGTAAGGAGGGCCTCAGGTACTCCGCGGTAGTAATCGGGAGTGGTATCTCTGGTCTCTTCGTCGCCCTCGAAGCTCGCCGCCTGGGCCCGGTACTCGTATTGACGAAAGGGAGCATCGACGACTGCAACACGCGCTGGGCGCAGGGCGGCATCGCGGCCGCGATCGGCCCGCTCGATACGCCGCAACAACACCTTGCCGATACAATTTCCGCCGGCGCCGGTCTGGTCGATACGGAAGCCGCACGAGTGCTCTGCACGGAAGCGCCAGCGCGAATCAGCGACCTAATTAGATACGGCGTTGCTTTCGATTCGCTTGGCAGCGAGGTTGCACTCGGGCGCGAAGCGGCCCACAGCCACTCGCGTATTCTGCATGCGGGCGGCGATCGGACGGGGGCCGAGATCGAAACCGCGCTGAGCGCCGCAGTTGCAGACCCATCGATAACGGTGCTGGACTACACCCTCGTAACCGAGCTGCTGTTGGAGCGCGGCCGAGCTGTCGGTGTGCGGGCGTTGAATCTTCAATCGGGCCATGACGAGACGTTCGAAGCGAACTCTGTGGTGCTGGCGACCGGCGGAGCGGGACAGCTCTTTTCGCACACGACGAATCCAGAAGTGGCCACGGGCGATGGCATCTCGCTGGCATTCGAAGCGGGAGCCGAAATCGCGGATATCGAGTTCTACCAGTTTCACCCGACGGCCCTGAGAGTGGACGGCGCGCCACCGTTCCTGATCTCCGAAGCCGTTCGTGGTGAAGGAGCGGTGCTGCGAAACCTTGCCGGAGAAGCATTCATGCGGCGCTATCACCAACTTAAAGACCTCGCTCCACGAGATGTGGTTGCCCGGGCGATTGTGACTGAAATGCGCAACGAAGGCGGCGACCACGTCCTGCTGGACTGCCGCGGCTTAACATCGGTCGACCTGGCGGCGCGGTTCCCGGGCATCCATGCGTTCTGCAGTGGAGTGGGAATCGACATCCGGAGAAACCCGATTCCGGTTTCGCCGGCCGCTCACTACCTGATGGGTGGAGTGCGAACTGATGTCCATGGACGGACCACTATTCCCGGTTTGTACGCCTGCGGCGAAGTAGCCTGCACGGGTGTTCACGGAGCTAACCGCCTGGCGAGCAACTCTTTGATGGAGACGGTGGTGTTCGGCAAACGCGTGGTCGAGCACATGGAGAGCAGAGCCGGGGGGTTCGCACCTCCGACTGTGGGCGCCGTGCCACTCGATCTGGCGAAGCTGGCCGCTCCAGACCACGCGTCGGTGCAGTCCATGATGTGGGCAAGCGCGGGCATTGAGCGCAGTGCGGAGACTCTCGCGGCGGGCCTCTCGGAGGCCAAGTCCTGGCCGCTATCGGATGTCGCGCCTCGCGCGCGAGGGCCTTTCGAACGGCGCCAGATGGCGACGCTGGCCCGCCTCATGCTCACCGCCGCCGCGTCCCGCACCGAGAGCCGGGGGGCACATTTTCGAAGCGACTTTCCGAAACCAGATGACGCACGATGGCTGCGTCGCCAGGTGTATTGCCGTGCCGATTGAGGCACTCGACCCAACCCTCGTCTCGCGCATCGTGGCGGTCGCGTTAGCCGAAGACCGCGCGACCGAGGACGCCACCACCCTCGCGACCGTGCCGCCGACCCTCAGGGGCCGTGCCGTGTTGCTGGCGAAAGAAGCGGGCGTGCTTGCGGGCCTTGGCGTCGCCGCCGAAGCGTTTCGTCAGATTGACCCGTCAATGATGTTCACCGGTTCCGCGGCCGACGGCGACCGGTTCGAATCTGGAACGAACCTAGCCACCGTCCAAGGGACGGTGCGGGCGATCCTCCAGGCCGAACGGGTGGCGCTCAACTTCCTCCAGCGGCTCGCTGGCACGGCGTCACTGACGCGGCACTTCGTGGATGCTGTGGCCGAAACGCGGGCGGTGATCTTGGATACACGAAAGACAACGCCGGGACTGCGCGACTTTGAAAAGTACGCCGCGCCGCGTCCATCATCTATGGGTTGCTCGGTT
>JBDUAL010000461.1:0-2564 GCA_040004685.1 Anaerolineaceae bacterium
TCAGCGAGATGGCCAAGGACGCACTCGTCTCGGACGAGCTGGCGAGCAAATTCGCGACCGAAAAGGAAACGCCGTACACCCGCTGGGTGCGCGACGAAGGCCTCGACGTGATCGGCGCCCACTACGTGCGGAACCTCAACACGGTGGACCTGAAGCCGTGGCCGCGCCGTGGCGGGCGCGGCGTGTACATCAATCACGAGGCCTCCCGCACCTCCAACGACTGCTACGTGTGCGAGATTCCCCCGCGCCGCGAGCTCACGCCGCAGCGACAGCTCTTCGAGGAGATGATCTACGTGCTGGGCGGACGGGGATCGACCACGGTATGGAATGACGCAGGCCAGCGGATCACGTTCGAATGGAAAACGGGGTCTCTGTTTGCGATTCCGCTCAATGCCTGGCACCAGCACTTCAACGGCTCCGGGAAAGAGGCCGCGCGGTTTGTCGCGGTCACCAACGGGCCGCCGGTGATCAATCTGTACGAAGACCTCGATTTCGTTTTCAACACCCGGCACGACTTCAGTAGCCGGTTCGCCGGCGAGCCGGATTACTTCGCCAACAAGGGCGAGCAAAAAGGCCTGCTGCTCGAAACCAACTTCGTCGCCGATGCGATCAACCTGCCCTTGATCACCGCCAAGGAGCGCGGCGCGGGCGGCGGCCATATCCGTTTCAACATGGCCAAGGGCTCGATGAACAGCCACATCTCGCAGTTCCCGGTCGGCACCTACAAGAAGGCGCACTGCCATGGCCCCGGAGCCCATGTGATCATCCTGTCGGGCGAAGGCTACAGCCTGATGTGGCCGGAGGGCGAGGAGCCGCGTCGGTACGAGTGGGAAGTGGGATCGATGATCGTGCCGCCCAACCTCTGGTTTCATCAGCATTTCAATACCGGCACCACGCCCGCCCGGTATCTGGCGTTCAAGCACGAGGTGGTCTCGATTCGGAACGCCCAAGGCGTGCCCAAGGCGTGGATCAGCCGGCGGGTGGGTGGGGACCAGATCGACTACGCGGACGAGCAGCCGGTCGTGCGTCGGTTATTTGCAAGCGCGCTCTTAAGGCATGGCCTCCAGTCCCATATGGAAGAAGCGTACAAGGCCGAGTTGGCAGATTTGCCACCAAGGGCCGCCTGAGCATTGATTTTTGTTATTGATTCCTTGACACGCCGACCCCGGATTGGCAATCTCGCCTTGGGTGTTCTGTTTAGTAGATCGTTGTTCCACATAAAAGAATTCTCTCCGATATCCAGGAACGGCAGGAAACCGCAAAGTCGTCCGTGAACGTCAAAAAGCGGGTCCGGCGCCGTACCGATCGAATGTCGATGGCTTTGTAGTTATTAAGAGGAGGCACCATGCTGCACAGGAAGAAACTGCTGGCGCTGGCGCTGGCCACCGCGGCCGGATTGCCCGCCATGGCGAGTGCGCAAACCGCGAGCGTCTCGATCTACGGCCGGTTGTATCCGGAACTGGTTTGGGGCAAGGCGTCAGGCAGCACCAGCCCCGGCACCACCGTCAGCACTCTGAGCCCGAACCCGACTGATGGCTCAACGCCCAACATCTATTCCGTGCAGGCATCGAACTCGCGGCTCGGCATCCGCGGCGAGGAAAAGATCGGCTCCGATCTGCGGGTATT
Organism: Anaerolineaceae bacterium; assembly: GCA_040004685.1. Taxonomy (GTDB): domain Bacteria; phylum Chloroflexota; class Dehalococcoidia; order Tepidiformales; family Tepidiformaceae; genus PNKC01. Next base: position 1,627 of record JBDUAL010000461.1, read on the forward strand.
TTTCCAGATGGAGCAAACCGTTCCCATCGACGCCGGCGGCGGCGTCCTGGGCAACCGCGACACCTTCGTCGGTCTCCAAAGGGAGCACTGGGGCACGGTCAAGCTCGGAAATTTCGACACGGTGTACAAGAACCTCGGCGATACGCAGAGTTTCCTTGGCATCTCGAGCGGCAACTTCGTTTCGAACAGCAATGTTCTTTCCAAATCCCCGCTGGGCACCAGTTCCTCGGCGAGCTTCCACCTCCGGCGGGCCAACAGCGTCCTGTATGAATCGCCGGATTACAGCGGCTTTGGCGTGCTGGCCCAGTATTCGCCGGACGAGGCGAAGACCAGGACGCGCAATGCCTACCTGGGTTCGGTGGGCGTCAAATATGAAAATGGCCCCCTCTACGTAGCGATTGCCGGCGAGCAGCACCGCGATCTCTTCGGCGGGTCGCGCAACTCGCGCACTTCGCAATCGAATTTCGCCGATCAGAATGCGCGCTCCAAGGATCGTGCGGTGCGCGCCACCGCAAAATATGAATTCGGTCCCACCACCCTCGAGGCGGACATTGCCCGCCTGGAATGGAAGGAAACGGGGGGCGCTGCGAATCGGTTCCAGAACTACAAACACAACAGCTACCTCATTTCCGCCGACCACCGCATGGGTCCGTGGCGTTTTGCGGCCGCGTTTACGTGGGCGGATCGCGGCAGTTGCGCACTGTTCGGCGGCGCGGACTGCTCGACCGACGGCCTGGAAGGCAATCAGGCGAGTATCGGCGCGTCCTATTCGCTCTCGCGGCGCACCCAGCTTTTTGCCATTGCGGCACGCCTCACCAACGGCAAGTCGTCCCGCTACAACAATGCTGACTGGCTGGCGGACGTGACGCCGGGTACTGACATCAACCAGGTCGCAGTGGGCATCGTCCACTCGTTCTGACGCTACAGGTGTCCGGGCC
>JBDUAL010000462.1:0-2557 GCA_040004685.1 Anaerolineaceae bacterium
AACGCGAACAAGTGGCAGAAGATCCAAGAGGGCGACGTCGCCCTTTTCCTGCAAAAAGGTCGCGCCGTTGCAAGGGGCACCGTCGTGATGAAGCTCCGCAGTGAAAAACTCGCGAAGAGTTTGTGGGGTGTGGACGAGGACGGCAGCACGTGGGAGTGGATGTACTTCCTTGAGCCGGTCGAAAATATTGATGTTGCTTATGAGGCGCTCAACGAGGCCGCGGGATACGAGGCCGCAAATCGGTTTCAAGGCTTCAACGTCATCGCGCCAGACCGTAGTGCGGGCATCCTGAAGCTGCTCGGACAACCGCCGGACGCGTCCGGGCACTATTTCATCCTCGCCCAGAAGAGACAGGACTCGACCTACACCGACGATGTGGAAGGCGCCGTGTATCACTTCGACGACGGCGTTCCCGGGCGACTCAAACTCTATGGGGCCGGTCAGGCACGCTTCGTCTACTACCGTCCCCAACGCGATGGCGGCGATCAGGCCGGTACTTTCTATGCCACAGGACAAGTGGTCAAAGTCGACTGTGAGACGCGACCAGACGGCCGACATTATCTCGCCAGCCTTGGCGACATCGAACTCCTACCCAGGCCCGTGCCGCGGTCGGAATTCTCTCCTTCCACTTGGAATATTCAAAACGCGATCGCAGAAATCAGCGCGGAAGATTACCGCGAGATCGTGAGGCGAGGAGGCATGGATGCCACCGTGCAGGAGGCTGACGACCCGGCACTCTCGCAAATTGCGGCTGACGCAGGCAGCGCACTCTCTTCCGGCGGACTTCTGTTTGATCGTTCGGATATCGCACGGTTCATCTCGGCCTTTGTCGCCAAGCCTTTTGTCATTCTCACCGGGTTGTCTGGGTCCGGAAAGACAAAACTCGCTCAAGGCATCGCGGCGTGGTTGGGCTGTTCCACAGAATCAAGCACGTTGGCACTCGTTCCAGTTGGAGCTGACTGGACGAGCAGCGAGAGCGTTCTCGGGTACGCCGATGCACTGACGGCGGGCGTCTACGTCACGACCGACTCTCTCGGCTTGATCCTGCACGCGACTAACCACCCAGACGACCTTCACTTCCTAATCCTTGACGAGATGAACTTGTCACACGTTGAGCGCTACTTCGCGGATGTTCTTAGCGCCCTCGAATCGGGTGAGGCGATCACGCTGTACACGGGTGAGCCTCGCGGCTACATTCCCGCTCGACTGCGGCTGCCGCCCAACTTGATCATCGTCGGCACGGTCAACGTCGATGAAACGACCTACACGTTCTCTCCGAAGGTGCTCGATCGCGCCAACGTCCTGGAATTTCGCGTGCGGGCTCTTCGCCTCGCTGAGCTAATCGATGGAGGCCGAAGGATCGATCTGACCGCGTTTGCGGGCGGCGGCGCGTCGCATGCCCGTCGGCTCGTTACCGAGGCAAAGCTGAGCCACCCGCTTCCCCGACGGTATCGCCAACAGTTGAAGTCGGAGCTCGGTTTGTTCTACCGCGTGCTCGAGCATTTTGGTTTGGAGTTCGGATACAGAGTCGCCAGCGAAGCCGCCGAGTTTGTTGCGGTGCACCGGCTCCTGACGGGCCGAGGTTGGACGTTCGAAACCGCGTTTGATGCCCAGGTGGTGCAGAAACTGCTCCCCAAGCTCAATGGATCGCAACGCGCGATCGAGCCCACGCTCCGGGCGTTGGCGGCGTTGTGTCTGGCGGGCGATGACCCAGATGGCAAGCGTCAGGAGGAGGCAATCGAATTCGCCGAAGGTAAGGCAAAAATGCCCGGGCCCGAGGCGGTAGCACGTTACCCGTTGAGTCGCTCGAAGCTCCTGCGGATGGCCCGAACGGTTGCGCAAAACGGGTTCGTGAGTTTCGCAGAGGCATAGATGTCCCTGTCGCAAGTCGAGATTCCATTTGCTGCGTCCGATGGGTCGCTCCTCGCCCGTCTGTGGTTAGGGGACAGAACGGGCGCCTCGATTCTCGTCTTGAGCGACGAAGAAGCCTCGGGCGCTCAGGAGGAGAAGACACAGCTCCTTGAAGGCCGCATCTACGACTACGAGTTGAGGGGAGCGCCCTCTGGACTGGCGATTCGTGCGGATGAGGTAGTCCAACCGAACCTTGCGCGCCCACACGTAGGGCGCATGGAGACCGGGCTTCAGACAGGAATGTTGGCCTTCGCTCTGGTCGAGGGTGACACCATCAGAAGCACGGCTCTGGTCGAGGTCCGAACCAGCAAGATCGACTACCGCAAGCACTACCGAGAGATGCTCGATCGGATAGCAGAGGTCAGCGTCGCGCTCGTGATGAACGTCAAGGGGCCAGCCGCAGCGCGGATGACGACGGACCCACACATGGACGGACCGACCGCACATCAGCGCCTCGCCTTCGTCCGCGCGGTTCTATCGTCGGCTGCCTTCGAGGCTGCCGTCGAGCGAATTATCCGAATGCCTCACGAGCGACCGGCCGAGGAGACGCAGGAGCGAGACATCAGGCGCGGTCTCCGGTCTAGTGCAAGCATTTCGCGCCAGATTGCTAGCGCGTCTCGCCGCGTGCCACTGCCGGCGGGTCACC
>JBDUAL010000463.1:0-2555 GCA_040004685.1 Anaerolineaceae bacterium
CGCCGACCGCTACCGCATCGAGCGCGATGCTCGGGCAGGGCGGCATGGCGACGGTCTATCTGGCGCACGACATCAGGCACGAACGCGATGTCGCCGTGAAGGCCCTCGGCGCGCTCGCGCGTCGCGCGCCAGTTCGACTCCTCGACGGCAGCGCTGGCTCAGATGCGGCAGGTACGGCTGAGCGGTCCGCGCCAAGTCACGTTCCGATTCGGCCGTGATCCTGGCGCAAGCCTTTCTCGACCCTTCGAGCGGGGCGAGTGCGTTCGGTAGGGCTGCCGATTTTCACACGCTCCTCGGCGTCGCACGCGCAATTCGGGGACGCCACGCCGAGGCGGTTCAGGAGGGTGAGCGGGCGCGTCATGCCGGCGGCGCGATCGAGGAGTCCCTAGAGTTCGGCCCTCTGCTTTGCGGCGAGATAGCGGTTCCGGAACACCGGGTCGGCGAGACGCCAAGCAGATTCGACCGCGCGCCAGTGGACTCTGGCGCTGTCCGCCTGGCCCGCCTGCTCGAATGCGAGCGCCATCGCTTCGTGCAGCTCGGTCCGGCTGGTGTACGTATTGCTTCCATCCACCCCGCCGTGGATGGCGGGCCGGAGTATTGCAATAGCCTCGCCGGCCCGGTGCAGCTCGAGCAGGCTCCGGGCCATCATCAGGTTGATGCGAGTGTACCCGTCGGTGAGCGAGAAGAGCGAGCGCCGGAAGGCATCCACCGCCTCCGCGTGGCGACCCTCGCGTTGCAGCAGCAATCCCCGCAGGAAGTAGTGCAACCGGGCGTCCCGGCCGAACTGGCTGGTCTCGCCCAGGGTCTCCACCGAATCCGCCAGCCTGCGCAGCACCGCGGTGTCCCCGGCGGCTGCGTATGCCGTGCCCGCCAGACTCAGGAACCAGACCAGATAGCGGTTGCGGATGCCCGGTGGATCGTTGGACCGGGCGGTGCGTTCGGCGTCATGCCGCATGCTGCGGATGCTGATTTCGGGGTGGCCCAGCTCCATTCCGATCATCAAGGCATCCGGGGCCGGATTCGGTCTGGTTCCGCGGCCCTGATCCGCAGCCTGCCAAACGCGTCTCACGCTGTCCGCCTCCCGGAGCCGGCCCTGGTCCCGGAGGCTCAGCATGAGGAGCCACCAGGCTTCCCGTCGCAGCCCGTCGTTGCTGCCTGCGGCATCCTCCCGTAAAGCAGCATCCGCAGCCTGATAGCGGCCCCAGCGAATCTCGTCGCGATAAAACACCGGGTCGCTCGAGGCGGCTGGGCCGTTGGGGTGGGACCGCTGGTAAGCGGCCAGCGCTTCAGGGCGATGTCCTTCACGAAGCAGGGGCTCGACCAGGTCATTCCACCGTGTTGGCTCGTCGGGGCGCAAGGCGACCAGCCGGCGCGCGGTACGCTCTGCCGCTGCCGCGGAATCCCACCAGGTGTACGCTCGTACGATCCCGTCGATCGCCGTGCAGATCCGGCAGTAGGGTCCCCGCAGGTTTCCGGCGCTGGAGTCGAGCGTGACGGCGCGCTGGTATGCCTTCCCCGCCGCCGACCAGTTCCCGGCGCGCTCTTCGATGCCGCCGAGGAGGATCTGGCCCTCGGGGTCGCTGGGATATTTGACCGTGAGGGTCTCCGCGATCGCCAGCGCGCGCTGTAGCGGCGCGTCCACTTCGGCGATGGAGCCCTGAATCAGCAGGCGCTCGCGCTCGATGCCGCGCGTGGCGAGTTGCTTGGCGCGCGCCATGCTCGCGGCCTGGGTGGACTCGTCGGCAAAGTTCCGGCTGAGCTGCCAGACATAGTAAGCGGCCATCGCGAAGCCGGAGTCACGCTCCAACGCGGCCTTCATCAGCCGATAGGCGGCCGGCGCGTCGTAGGTGTAGTTGGCGCGGAGCCCCTCCTCGTAGAGCGCATAGGCGGCGGGAGAAGAGGTGCGGATCTCGGTGATGGCCACGGATGGCGGCAGTCGGCCCAGGTCCCGGGCGATGGCGGCGCCGGCGCTATCCATCAGGGCATAGCGGTCGGCGGCGCGGATGATGTAGCCCTTGCGTACGATCCCGCCGGACAAGGCCACTCGCCGGAGCGAGAGTACCATGCCTCCGCTCCCTGTGCTGAGCTCCCCTTCGATCACCTCGGTGGCCCCGGCGCGCCGTGCGGCATCGTTGACGGCGCGGGCGCTAAGCATGCCGCGCGGCATAAGCTCGACAAGCCGCGAATTGGCCACGACCTGCAAGCCCTCGACCCCTCCCAGGCTGGTGGAGAGCATGTCGCGCAGCACCCGGCCCAACCCGTTGGTGTCGGCCAGCTCGGGGGTGGTGATCTCGCCGACGGCAAGGAACGGCAGGGCGGCGGTCTTGTCGGACGGCGCGGCGCGGCTCCGGATCAGGAGGGCTAGCAGAACTGCCCCGGCCAGACCTGCGACGATGAGAGCCCCAAAGCGTTTCGGCTGCGTGGCCGCCGCAGTCGGGACGGAACTTGGGGCGAGCTGGCTCGGGCGAGTGGTTCCCGGTGGTCCAGGCCGCGCGGTCACGGTGCCGGGCGCAGGTTCGGCTGGCACCGGTGGCACGATCCGAAGGGACTGTTCA
>JBDUAL010000464.1:0-2548 GCA_040004685.1 Anaerolineaceae bacterium
GCTATGTTCCCTATCCCGCGACCTAGACCTACATGCTGACGAGCTTTCTATACGGGACAGCGCGGCGCCGTCACCCCAGCGTCGGCCTTCGCTTGCCTAGCGGCCGAAGGTGGCCGTCATCAATCCCCACGCAGTGATGTGGCCGCTTATCGCCGCCACCACCTCCTCTTCGGTCTTACCCGAGGCAAGCCCAAGCTGCGCGTCAACTGCGTAGACAAAGAACTCGTAGTGGTGCGTCGAACCCTTCGGCGGGCAAGGCGCGCCGTAGCCGACGTTACCGAAACTGTTCATACCCTGGTAGGCACCATCGCCCAACGTCGGCTCATTGGAGATGCCTGCGGTCAGGCCGGGTTCGCTTCCCGGAATGTTATAGACCACCCAGTGCACAAAGTCCTTCGCGTACGGGTCCTCCGCCAGCACAACCAGCCCCTGCGTGCCCTGCGGAACATCGTGCCAGAGGATCGTAGGAGATTTGCCTGCGCCGTCGCAGCCATTCTCAGCCGGGAGAGCGTCGCCGGGCGCGAATCCTCCACCGGTCATCTGGATCGCCGGCAGGCCGCTTGGCTGGGGAGCCGGTGATGCGCTGGGGCTGCTGCTGCTGCCGCCACACGCTGCGCCGAGCGCCATCAAGGCCAGGATCACGACGGCTGCACGCATCCAGCTTCCCGCGACCAACTTCGCTCCTTTTGACGGACGCGTGTTAGACCTTGACGTATTTCTCCACCAGTTTGCCCGGAACTGCGTTCTTCTGCGCGATCTCCTTGAACATGTACGCGCTCGGCTTGGGGATGCGGTTCAGCGTCACCTCTTCGCATTCAAACAGTCCAAACTTCTGGCGATAACCCTCCGCCCACTCGAAGTTGTCCTGCTGGCACCAGTGCAGGTAGCTGCGCACATCCGTGCCGTCTTTGATCGCCCGCGCCACCTCGTTGAGGTGCCGCACGATGTAGCGCTGCCGCTGGTCGTCGTCGTCGGTGCCGATCCCGTTCTCCGTAATGTAGACGGGGATGCCGTAGGGCTTGAGGCGGGTGATGCACTGGTAAAACCCCGCGGGGTAAACCTCCCAGCCCATCGTGCTCGTTTCGGCATCCGCCGCGGGATGGATCTGCCGCAGCCCCATAATACCGCGCCCGGCCCCGATGACGCCGCGCGAGTAATAGTTGAGCCCGACGAAGTCCCAGGCGCCCTTGAGGCCGGGCACCTCCTCGCCGTTACCCGCCGGTGGACCGATCACGCCGTCTTGCAGACCGTCCAGCCAGTATGCGTTCCAGTACTGGTCCATCAGCTTCGCGGCCTGCTTGTCTTCGTCCGAATCGCTCGCCGGCATGACGTACATCATGTTGATTACGGGCCCGATCTTCGGGCTGTGCGGCGCGTTCTCCCGGACGGCGGAGTGCATCGTCGACAACGAGCGCAGAATGTTGCGCGAGGCCGCCATCGCCAGCCCCATGTCGCGCTTGGCGGGCGGATGCGCGCCCGCGATGTAGCTGGCCGCGGGCAGCACCGGCGGCTCATTGATCGTCAGCCAGAACGGCACCGCGTCGCCCAGCTGCTTCGCCATGTAGCCGGCGTAGCGCCCGAGGAGCTGCGGTGCGCGGTCAGACGTCCAGCCGCCCAGCTCGTCGAACCAGATCGGGTTCGTGAAGTGGTGCAGCGTCACGAACGGCGTCAGGTTGTGCTTGTGCAGCGACTCGACGACGCGCCGGTAGTGCTCGACCTCTTTCTCGTCCCAGCGGCCCTCCTCCGGCTCGATCCGGCTCCACTCGATCGAGAAGCGGTGAGCGTTGTGCCCAAACTCCTCGCTGAGCGTGAAGTCCTCCTCGAAGCGGTTGTAATGGTCAGTGGCGATCCCGGAGGTCGTCCCGTCCTTGACGTTGCCCGGCACCTGCTCCCACGGCCACCAATTGTTGTTCCGGTTGTTGCCTTCCACCTGGTGCGACGACGTAGCCGTGCCCCAGTGAAAGCCCTTCGGAAAGCGCAAGTCTTCAGCCATCCAGAGTCTCCTTCTGCCGTCAGCGGCCGCCCTCCATAGCCTGGGCTTCTAGCCCCGGCCGCCCCGAGCCGGAAAGGTTCGGCTACGCGAAGGACGTGGCCAGACCGTGCGCAACATTCTAGCAGGGGACGGCCGCTTACCGAATCGGTCTGAAGCTTCAACGCAATGTTAACCCCTGCTGCTCAGCATCGGGTAACGTGGCCATTTCCTTCCGGCTCCTACCTAGTGGAGCGCTGAAGACGGCGCCCGCACGGAAGGAGAACCCGGCTTGCTGCGGGAACTTGACGACCTCTATATACCGGCCAACGAACGCCAGCTGCGCAATGTTCAATGCAAGGGCGACGAGCTCGATAAGCAGGTACGGATCTGGGCGCAGTGCGTCCTCGGCGTGCTGCCCCGCGGCCTGCCTCTGAACGACGACGAGAAGTACCTCTTTTCGCTCTTCCTGGCCCAGCAGCGCCGCCTCAATCTGCAGATGGACGCCGACCAGCCGGACAACAGTCTCCTCGGCACGGCGAAGCACGTAGGCAAACGCGCTCATGTGGAAATCATAGG
>JBDUAL010000465.1:0-2542 GCA_040004685.1 Anaerolineaceae bacterium
CCGGCACGCTGAAGCGGACCTTCTATCCCGAGACGATCGCGCGTCCGGCGCGACCCGAGTCGGAAGACGCGACCGAATCTGTCCCGCCGGTCGCTCATCCGGCGGAATCGTCCGCCAAGGTGATGACCGTGGCCAAGGTGCCGAGCTGGCGCGCTTCGTCCTATGACCTGCTGACCGGCCTGACGGTCCGAGACGTCACCGACACGATTCCCGGCTACATCTTCGACGAGCTGTTGAGCCGAATCTGCCGGGCCTCCCGTCGTCGAGCCGCAGGCGCCGCTGAAGAGATCCGCGTCTCGGTTTCGTCGCGATTGCGGGTTGATCACGCGGTGTCGAGCCCCGCACGATGGCTTAAATGCCCCGCCGACCAACCAACACAGAGGCGCCATCACTCCACATCGCGATCTCGCAGCGCATCGTCGGCAAGCACTTGAACGCGAGCCGGCTGCCGCTTGGAGCCGTTCGCAGCCGAGATCGAGCTCGCGGCGAGCGTGGGCGCCGATTGAAGGGCCGTCACAGTACAACGTGAGGTGGACCGACACGGGCATGTTTGAGCGCAAGTTCGCCCACTTCCGCTGGCTGGATCAAAGCCGGGGCACGATCACCTACGTGGGCAACAAGGCAGAGTTTCAGAACGGCTTCGGTGCCTATGGGCCTGTCATCTACGAGTGCGATTTCGATCCCGCAACTGACAAGGTCTTGGCTTTGAGGGTTCGTCCGCGCCGGCTCCCATGACAAAGGAAGAGTGGCTCGACCGCTTCGTCATGTACCTCTGCAAGATGGTGGTTCGAGCGGAGCCTCATCACTTCGACGTGATTGCCGAGGAGTGCTACCTCGTATACCTCCCAATGGAGCCCGAGGAGGCCGCCCAGATCGAGTTTTTCCAGTGGCTTCCTCACGATGACTAGGGCAGGGAAGTGCCTCCCCCGACACACTTTAAGGAGATTTAAATGAAACGCTTAATCGCTACCTTGTTGTTTCTCGCATCTTTCGCCGTTGTGAGTGCTTTTGCTCAGCAAACCTCACTCAAGGAACAAATAGTTGGCATTTGGATTCACGTTTCAACCACTGTTACTGCGCCAGATGGTAAGAAAATGGATCGCCCAGGCCAAGGTGTCGTAATCTATGCCTCGGACGGTTATTTCGCCTTCGTGAATGTCGCGAATAATCTTCCCAAGCTGGCAGCTAACAACCGAGATAAGGCGACGGTGGAAGAAGCCAAGGCAATTGTCGCGGGCTCAATAGCCTACTACGGTACCTACACGGTTGATGAAGGGACGAAAACCATCGTCCCTAAAGTTGAAGGATCGACGTTTCCTAATATGGTTGGGACCGATCAAAGCCGAATTGTTACGTCGATAACGGCGGATGAAATGCGCTTCACGAATCCAAAGGCACCAGCAGGCGTACTAGAAATCGTGTGGCGACGAGCCAAATAAGATTTGGACGTAGGGGACGGTCGCGCCAGTTCCTGTAGTTTCAGCGACTGCGTGCCTTCTAACGCGATCTATCCGTTGAAAGCAGGAAGGCGCGCCGCGTGCTTTGGGGCCGGGCGCCAAAAATCCTGCCTACGCGCTCAAGGCACCTTGGTCAGAATCTGATCCATCTCGGCGGAGGAATACGCTCGCAACGACTGCGCCCGGAGATTGCCCATAGCAGCCGTGGCAAGGTTGAATGCGGCGAGAGAGTGCTCGTTGTCAGCTTCCAGTACGCAGACGACGTCGTACTTTCCCATCGTCCAATAGATATCGCGCATGTTGACGCCGAACTTCTTCGCCATCTCTTTTGCGGCGACTGCTCGCTTTGTGGTGTCCTTGATGCCCTGCATGCCTTTGTCAGTGAAGTTCAAGAGACCGATTTGAGTGACCATGGCCGTTCTCCATTCACGAGAGGGCTGACACGAGATCCGTTCGCACCAAGTCAGCCCTGACCGTGGTGGCGGTGTTGCAAGCGGGAAGGGCGCCCAGCGCAGAGCGTGGGAGCGATATCGGGTTTTAGTCCGCCCTTCCAATCAGGCAATGATCCTGCGACGCGACGGGGTGCTTGTCAATTGCCCATTTAGTCGAAAAGTCAGGCGGCCTGGCCACCGCGGCGGTTGCCTACTGCGGCCCGAGACTTATCAATGGGAGATGGTTCTCGGGGCGAGCCAAACGATGAGTTGGCGACCAAGTTCGCGGACGCTGAATCAAAATTCATCAGTTTTGATGACTGTCTCAGTTCGCTTCAGAAGAACGTGAGAGGCCGACGATGCAAATGCGTGCGCCCGGCGACTGAAGTTGAAGTCGGAGCTGCCCCGGCTTTCGCGGAGGCGTATCAATTCGCAGTCCAGCGTCGAAGTGTGGTGCGGCCGATCTCAGGCTCGCTAGTGTCGCGCTGATACCGATTTTCCGCGACCTGATACCGACCGCTCGCCCAAGAAAAAAGCGCCGAGGCCATTCGACCTAGACGCTTGTTCTCTAAATTTCTGGCTCCCCGACCTGGGCTCCAACGAGGGTTTAAGGTATTCGTTAGCGCCCGATCAGCGACAGGAAGTTCGGGCCCG
>JBDUAL010000466.1:0-2539 GCA_040004685.1 Anaerolineaceae bacterium
GGCTGGGTCGATAACGACGCTGGCATCGTTCGTTTCACGAAAGACGGCACGGAGTACGCCTACGCCATCACCTTCATGTCACAGGATGTTGAGCAGTTCAAAGCCGAGGTGCCGCTCGGCCAGCAGCTTGCTCGAATTACTTGGGACTGGTTCAACACCACCTATCCGTAGGCGCCTTCCGCGGAGGCCCGAATGAAGTTCGGCGCGCTATTGGTTATCCACGCCGATGGTCAGGAACGGCGATACGAGATCGACGTCCCGTCGCTACTCGTCGGCCGCGGGGGCGGCAGCGGAATCCTCCTCGATGACCCCTCCATCGGGGATCGCCACGCGCGGCTGCTGGTGGAATCCGGCATGGTCATGCTCGAAGACCTGGGCACCGAGGGCGGTACTTTCGTAGGCGGGCGGCGCATCGAGCCGTTCATCCAGAACCACATTGGGCCGGGCCAGCAGTTGAGGTTCGGAGAGTTGGCGGCCCGCTATCTCGAACCAGCGCCGGTAGACCTCGAAGCGGTCGCGCCGGTCACCCAGCGTCGGCCGACCCAGGCGGACGAGCGGATGGTGCAGCCGCTCTCGCGTGTTCTCCTGTCGCTCAAACTGCCGCAGAGCCCGATTCAGGCGGGCGATACAATCACGGGCAATCTGCGCGTGGAGAATCGTGGCCGCGTCGTCGATCGGTTGCGCCTCGATGTCAGCGGGATCCCGCCGCGGTGGCTCCAGGGCTGGCGGCCAGCGCTTTCGCTGGTACCTGGGGCCGTCGTCACCCTGCCCGTTGTCATCCGTCCGCCGTCGGCCCCTGAATCGACGGCGGGAGATCACGCCGTTGTGTTCACGGCCACTTCTGGGGTTGATGCGCGCGAATCGGTCGCGGTTGGGCAGCTTCGCATCCTGCCATTTGAGCGCCTCATTGTGGGCGTCGAGCCGCTTCGCTCGAGCAGCCGATTCGAAGTTGTCGTCACCAATGCGGGCAACCGGCCGTTAAACGTCCAATTGGAGGCGGTCGGCCAGGAGGACGGCGTGAGCATCGACCTGGAGGCGCCCGGCGTGGACCTCGCCCCTGGCGAAGCGCGTCGTGTTCGCCTTCGCGCGAAGTCCAGCAACCGTCGGGCGTTTGGCCGGGAGAGTGTCGTCCTGTTCACGGTGGGCGCAACGCCGCGCAACTCGGCGGCGGGCCGGGTGGAGGCGTTTGGCCAGTTGGAACTGCGTCCGCCACTCCAGCCGTGGAAACTGCCGTTGCAGATCCTCTTCGCACTGGCAGTGGTGGCGAGCGTCTTCGCGGTCTTCTGGTTCGATTGGCCGATTGGCGCCGATACCCGTGACTTCACTATCCCCGCGATCCCGATTATCAACGAAGAAAGCGCCCCTCCGGCTGCATCTGCAGCGGCGGTCAAGCCCGCGCCAACGGCCCTGGCGGGCGTGCAGAAGGACGATGCAGCGGCGATCCTCGCAAAATCGGAGGATCGCTATAAGGGCGTCCACCTTTGCGGGATCGCCAAAGACTCAGCGGCGAAGAAAACGCCGGCGCCCACCTCCAACAGCCCGCTCTTCCGTCAGACCGACCCACGCTGGGCCGACGATGTCTATGCAGCAGCAGGCCTTGCGGGACCGAAGAGTTCGTGCGGTAAGACGCTCGCCCAGTGCGGCTGTGCGGTCACGTCCATGGCCACCGTCCTGGCCTTGCTTCAACTGGTGACGATGCCGGACGGCCAGCCGCTGAGTCCGAAGGCGCTGAACCAATGGTTCGAAGAAAGCGCCGTGCAGGACGCGAACGGCTGGACAAGCCGCGGCTACAGCTACGGCGACGTGGTCTGGACCACGGCGAACGCGCTTTCGGCGGCGGTGGCGAAAGCGAAGCCGGGTACGCAGAGGATCCGCTTCCTGGGCGCCGGGTCAGGGGCGCTGGAGGAGATTCGGCCAGCCTTGGAGGCGAAGATCCCCGTCATTCTCGAAGTGCCCGGCCACTACATCGCCGCGACCGGCATCGAAGGCGACAAGGTGACGATCCACGATCCCTACTACCCGGAACGCACTTCGCTCGACTTCTACGCGGGAAAGGTCCTCGGCAGCGTCCTCTTCGAACCCGCGGACGACCTTTCGGCAATCACGATCACCGTGTCCGCGGAGATGAGAGTGCGCGTCACGGACGCTGCGGGCCGGGTGACGGGCACTCTCGAAGGGGCGACGCCGGGCGAGGCCGAACGGGCAGCGAAACGCGACATTGCCGGCTCCAGCTACACCTTCAAAGATGCGTGGCGGGACCCGAATTGCATTGAAACGGCTCCCCCAGCGGGCGCCGGCACGCACCAGATCCACATCCCGCGCCCCGCTGCTGGCGGCTACAAGGTCGAGATCATCAACGCCAAGGGCGGCGGCACCAGCGGAGCAGCTTACGTCTACGACAGAGACGGCAACGTGCGGATCCAGCGAGACGAGGGGACGGGGAATCGGACGTTTACGGTGCAGGCAGAATAGATGACTTCACCCCTCCGAATGCTCGTCCTCGGCCACAGCGATAGCGACGGCACCCGCTTGGCGGACC
>JBDUAL010000467.1:0-2537 GCA_040004685.1 Anaerolineaceae bacterium
GATCACGCAGGCGCTTCGGGATGGTGACTTGGCCCTTCTCCGAAACGATCGCTTTCATACTTCGAGTGTATGAATTCCTACTTGACCTGTCTACCCTACGCCGGGAGGGATCGTGACGCCGCCGTCCTGCATCGCCATCACCGCGGGTTTCACACTCACTTCGAGCAGTTCGGCGATGTCGTAGGCACGAATCGAACGCTTCTCTTCGTCCGGCTGAACGGCGGGGATGCCGTCATCAAACATCTGGATGCAGAACGGACAGGCAGTGGCGACAATGCTGGCGCCGGTGTTCGCCGCTTCTGCGGCGCGCAGGTGGTTGACGCGCGTGCCGGTCTCCTCCTGCCACATGTTGCCTCCGCCCGCGCCGCAGCACATGCCATTTTCGCGGTTGCGCGGCATCTCCACGAGGTTGACTCCGGGGATCGATTCGAGCACTTGACGAGGCGCGTCGTAGATACCGTTGCCGCGCCCGAGGTAGCACGAGTCGTGGAAGGTGATGGTCTGGCCGTTCATCTCTTTCGGCTTCAGCGTGCCTTTGGCGATGAGCGTCTGAAGGAAGTCAGCGTGGTGAGTCACTTCGTACTTGCCGCCGAAGTCTGGATATTCGTTCTTGAAGGTGTTGAAACAGTGCGGGCAGGCGGTAATCACACGCCGCACGCCGATTTCGTTGAACGTGGCGGTGTTGCCTTCGGCGAGCGTGGCGTAGAGGAATTCGTTGCCTAGGCGGCGGGCCGGGTCGCCGCTACATGTCTCGGTCTGGCCGAGTACGCCGAAGCTGGTGCCCGATTCGATGAGCAGCTTCACCACCGACTGCGTGATCGGGACGTTGCGCTCCACCAGCGCGCCCGAGCAGCCGACCCAGTAGAGGTACTCCTGGGTGCCGTCAAAGATCGGCACATCGATGCCTTCGCGTTGGAGCTGTTCGATCCACGTCTCACGCGTGAGCTGCGTGCCACGCCACGGGTGGCCGCGTTGCTCGATGTTCTGGAGCGCCGCCTGGGCGGTGGCGGGCACGCGCGCCTGCTCCATCGTCAGGTAGCGCCGCATGTCGACGATCGAGGGGACGTGCTCGATCATCACAGGGCACTCCTGCATACAGGCGCCACACGTTCGGCAGGCCCAGAGAGATTCGTCCTTGATGTAGTCGCCGACGAGTTCGCCCTTGAGCTGTGTCGCGGGGTCCTTCCCGGCGATGAGCAGTGGCCCGGCGTGGTTCATGTAAGTCTTGATGTCCTGCACAATCGCCATCGGCGAAAGCGGCTGACCGGCGGTCCAGGCGGGGCACACCGCAGTGCAGCGACCGCAACGCACGCAGGTATCGGCGTCAAAGAGCTGCTTCCAGGTGAAATCCTGGAGCTTGCCGACGCCGAGGCTCTGGCCCTCTTCCATCAACTTTTCGAAATCGCCCATCGGCGCGAGGTAGAGCTGGGTAGCGGGGCGCTTGAAGAATCCATTGACCGGTGCGAAGAGGATATGGCGGAACTTGGTGACCGCCATTAGCGCCAGCAGCGTGAACGCGCCAACGACGTGGAACCACCAGACACCCTTGTGGATGTTGAGAGCCGTGTCGGCGCTGACGCCGCCGAACGCCTTGGCGAACAGCCAGCCAGCGGGGGACCAGTACGACCAGCTTTCATGCCCCGCAGGAATCTCGTCGCCCGCGATACGGAGCCCTTCAACGAAGATCCCCGAGAAGAGGACGAGCCCGAGAAGCCCAACGATCAGGCCGTCTTCAGTGCTTCGGCGGTCCCACGTGAGTTTGGCGGGTGGCGCCACGTAGCGGCGGTAGACGGCCATCGCGATACCGACAAGCCCGATCACCCCGAACAGGTCGCCGACGAAGCTATAGACGAGGTAGACGCCGCCTTTCAGGAAGGCATGTTCCGCATCCTGACGGAAGATCAGCGGCAGGTAGTCATCGAGTGAGAGGAGGAGCGTGACGATAAAGAGGACGACGAAGCTGGAGTAGATGCACCAGTGCATGACGCCGGCGAACTTGTCGTTCTTCACCCGGCTGGTGCCGGCGCCCATGGTGAGCATGTTGGTGAGGCGCGCGCCGAAGTTGTTCAGCACGGGGTGGGGCTTGCCGAGCCGCCAGGTGCGCAATCGCTGGATGAAGGCGCCCAGGATAACGGCCATGCTCAGGGCGAAGACGAAGTACATCAGCCACGGGAGGTTGACGTTGAAGAAGACCTCCCGTGAGGCCGTCGTCGTGCGCGCCGTCTCGAGGGCGGAGATGCCGCCGAGAATGACCAGCGGGATGAGCAGGCCACCAAGGCTGGCGCGCAAACGCACCGCTCGTGATGGGGTTGCCGCGCGTAATTCGCGGATCGCCTGGCCCGAAACGTTCTCGGCGGACTGCGGGTTGGGGATGAGCGGCTGATCCATCGGTTGAGGGTTCCTTCGGCGCGGTTCGCCACCCTCACAGGCGGCTTGCCCGGATTCTAAAGGGGACAGCTTGATCGCGCGAACCTCAAGCGTCCCGGGCGTCGTCCCCGGTTGCGGCCGATTCGCGCGCTGAGACCGGGAACGCGAAT
>JBDUAL010000468.1:0-2530 GCA_040004685.1 Anaerolineaceae bacterium
TGCCCGAGGCGACGCTCGCGCAGCGGCTGGTGCGGGCCAAGCAGAAGATCCGTGATGCCGGCATCCCCTACGCCGTGCCCGCCGATGGCGACCTCCCAGAGCGACTCGGGTCTGTGTTGTCGGTTCTCTACCTGGTATTCAACGAAGGGTACTCCGCCACATCGGCCGACTCGCTGGTGCGGCGGGACCTCTGTATCGAAGCGATTCGACTCGGGCGTTTGCTGGTGCAACTGATGCCGGACGAGCCGGAAGCCCGCGGGCTGCTTGCACTCATGCTCCTGCACGATTCGCGCCGTGAGACGCGCGTCGATGCTTCTGGCGGGCTCGTGTTGCTTGAAGACCAGGAGCGCCGCCGCTGGGATCATCAGCAGATTCGCGAGGGGATCGAAGTGCTCGAGGCGGCGCTTCGGCGCCATCGCCCCGGCCCGTACCAACTACAGGCCGCGATCGGCGCCGTTCATGCCGAAGCCGCGTTAGCAGCGGACACCGACTGGCGACAGATCGCCGCCCTCTACCAACGTCTCGCGGCGCTCGTGCCTTCGCTCGTGGTCGAACTGAACTGGGCGGTTGCCGTGGCCATGACCGATGGCCCTGAGCGCGGGCTAGCGCTGATCGCGCCGCTCGCCGACCGGCTCGACTCCTACCAGCCGTTCCAAGCGGCGCGCGCCGATTTCCTGCGGCGGCTGGGGCGGTCGACGGAGGCCGCTGCAGCCTACGAACGCGCGATCGTGCTGACGACGAATGCGGCGGAGTCGGCGTTCCTGAGGCGGCGACTGGCCGCCCTCAAAATCTCGCCAAGCGGGCCGTCACGGGCACTGTCTCTGCCTACCAGGACCGTGGAACCTGAAACGTGAGTAAAGGCGGCCTGTCCAAGCAATTGCGAAGTAGAGCGCGCCTTCACCCAGGACCGTCCCCGAAGGTTGCGGTTTGCAAGCGGGATCCCCGAAAGGTAGCCGCTTACTGCGAGCGGCCTTCGCGATGCAGGGCACAATCAGAGCACTCCAGCAATTCCCGTTCGAGGAGAATTTCATGAAAAATCCCAAAGCGCCCTCACTAAGCGCCGACCAGGTAGACGAGCTCATGCTGAGTGCCTGGAACATGCGCATCGCGACGGTGGGGCCGGGTACGCGGATCAACCTCACACCCCTCTGGTTTGGCTGGGCGGGCGGCAACATCTACTTTTTCTGCCGCGGCCAAAAAGTCGTCAACCTGCGTCGCGACTCTACCGCCACCGTCATCGTGGACCGCAACGAGCACTTTCCCGACCTCCAGGGGGCGATGTTCCAGGGCCGGGCCGTTGTGCTCGAAAACGCCGCCGCCGAGGCATCCGACCCGCATCTCGGAGAGATCCGCGCGCAGATGGCTTCCAAATACGCGAGCGGCGGATCCGTCGCGCCACGTCACACTGAACTTACGGCCGTCGGGACCAGCTTTCGCTGGGTACGTCTTCAACCATCAGCGACCATCACTTGGGACAACTTCAAACTTCCCCGGCGGTAGCCGGCGGCGCGAAAACCACCTGGTTTAGCTCCCATGAGGTTGTTGACATCGCCGACGACCACCTCTATCCGGCGTCGGGGCTCAGTGAACCTGGTCGAGCCAACTAACGGTAACCTCCACGCCGATTCACGACGCGCATAATCTCTACCTGTCGCAATGTCTTTACGACGCCGGAAGATCACGACCCGGAGGCAGTCCACCGATTCAACTATCCGTTGCGCGAGGTGAGGGTCAGTCCGGCCGACATCCCTGAGTTCCCGCTCGGCACGTGACGTCCATGCAACCTTGACAATCAAAGACCTAGGCGGCGGCGTAGTTCAGCGGTTGAGATTGTACCGTGCGTCACACCAGCCGCAGCCAGCGCCGCTTGCCCACCTGCACCACACAACCGCGGCGCGCCGGAGTCGTGGGCTCCACCACCAGCCCATCCATGGTCACTGCGCGCTGTTCGAACAGTCTCCGCGCTTCTCGCTTGCTGGGCACCGACCCGTTCGCCAGCAGCACGTCGAGCAGAAGTTCGCCATCCAGCACCTTATGCTCGGTCATCGCATCCGGGGCTTCTTTGCGTTGAATGGTGCGCTCGAACCGCTTTTCCGCGTCTGTTGCCGCCTCCTCGCCCCAGAACTCGGAGACGATGGTGCGGGCGAGCAGCTTCTTCATCTCCATCGGGTTGCGACGGCCAGCCTCCACGGCGCGGACGATCTCCTGCACTTCGGCGCGGTCGATATTCGTGGCCAGTACGAAGAAGTCGCCCAACACATTATCCGGGAGCGACATCGCCTTGCCGTACTGCTCGTCCGGCGAATCGTTCACCCCGATGTGGTTGCCGGTCGTTTTCGACATGCGCGCTTTACCGTCGAGGCCAACCAGGATTGGCATCGTGATTGGGACGTGCGGCTTCTGGCCAGCGTCCTCCTGGATCTTGCGCCCTGCCATCAGGTTGAAGAGCTGTTCCGTGCCGCCGACCTGCACATCGCACTCCAGCGCGAAGGCGTCGTAGCCCTGCATCAGGGCGTAAAGGAATTCGTGC
>JBDUAL010000469.1:0-2529 GCA_040004685.1 Anaerolineaceae bacterium
GTGATCTTCATTTCGTAACTCTCCGAGGGGCGCAGTCTACAACTCTCGCTGGGTGCGCCGAGGGCGATCCCGCGGCTCCGCTCAGGTTCTGAGTGTTATCCTAACGAAATGCCCGCGACCACGGAGTATTCCACGCCCCAGCAGGGCGGCGGCGCGTTCGCCTCGCTACGGCATCGCCAGTTCCGCTGGATGTACGCCAGCAACATGGCCTTCTTCTTCGCCATGAACGGGCAGTTTGTCGTGCGCTCATACCTCGCCTTCAAACTGACCGATTCTGCCTTCGCCCTCGGCATCGTGAACCTCGCCGTCGCACTGCCAATGCTCGTCATCTCGCCTTTCGGTGGCGTCATCGCGGACCGCGTGGAGAAGAAGCGGCTGATCATGATCGGTCAGGCGCTCCTGCTGCTGAACGAAGTGGTGGTGCTGATGCTGCTGGTCACCAACCAACTCGAGTTCTGGCACCTGCTCGTCGTGATGTTCTTGATGGGCTGCCTGTTCCCCTTCATCATGCCCGCGCGCCAGTCGATCGTGGCGAACATCGTCGGCAGGCAGGGGCTGCCGAACGCGATGGCCCTGGGCATGGGCGGAATGAACGCGGCCCGCGTCGTGGGCCCGGTGACCGCCGGGCTGGTGATCGCTGCCTTCGGTCTGCGCTGGATGTACCTCGTCGCGGTTGCCCTCTACCTGGTTGCGCTGCTGGCGATCTCCCGCGTGGACCGCGCCTACCCGGTCGAAGGCCAAGAGAAAAAGAGTGTGATGGGCGACCTCCTCGATGGCGTCCGCTACGTCCGAGACGACCCGCCGGTGCGCATTTTGCTCTTGCTCTCCTTGGTGCCGATCATGCTGGCAATGCCGTTCCAGGCACTACTCGTAGTGTTCGCAGAAGACGTTTGGGATGTAGGCACCACGGGCTTGGGCGTGCTCCAGGCGGCCGCCGGAGTCGGCGGCATCCTCGGCTCGGTCTACGTGGCCTGGAAGGGCACAACGCCAAAGAAGCTGCGGCTGATGATGGTTAGCCTGCTCGCCTTCGGCGGGACGCTCTTCCTCTTCGCGCTAAGCCCCTGGTTCCTGCTCGCGCTACCCGTGGTATTGATCTCGGACGTCTTCGCAAGCATCTTCAACACCGTCAACAACACCGCGATCCAGGTGCTCATCCCGGATGCGGTTCGCGGACGAGTGATGAGCCTGATGATGATGACCTTCGGCCTGACTCCGCTGGGAACGGTACCCATAAGCGCCGCCGCACAGGCCTGGGGCGCGCCGGTCGCCGTCGCCGGGGCATCGGCCCTTACCATCGTCATTGCGGTGATGATCTATCTGCTCAGTGGGGCGCTGCGAAGCATCGACCAGACCGCCGCTCAGGCGCTGGAAGATCCGGGCCAAATCGTGAAGCTCGAGCCCCGAGTGGCCACCGCAGCCTCCTGAGAGTGGTGGGCGTTTCGTGTGCGCCAACTGTGCGGCGAGGAACTTCTCCGTCGCTTGCGGTGTAATGCCCCAGGAAGTGTTGAGCCGGAGGAGATAGTCGTGGGTCGTTTCGCCTTCTCGCTGCTCCTCGTTTTGACGGCTGCGGTCTTCGCTTCCTGCCTCTCCACCGCTGAGGCACCCGTGCATCCCACGGCGAGTGCCGTTCCCACGCCGGTCGAGAGTCCCGAAGCATTACCCAACTCGGTGCCCGACTCCTGCCCGGTGACGCGGCCCCAGAATCGGTCTTTCGTCCCGTCGGCGGCCATAGCGCTCTTCCCTGGGCACTTCTGGTACGGCACGCCCGCGCTCTCGGTTCAGCCGCGCCTCCATGGGCATGGCTCCGTCGATAAACTGTTCTGGTGGAGCGATGGCTACGACTGGCGAACCGAGGGCAAACCCAACCTCGCGGTCACCGCGCGGCGGCTTGATCAGCCCGCGCCAACCGTGGTTGCTTCGTCGGCAACGCACGCGATCAATGGCACGGATATCGGGGTTGCAATGCTCGTCGGCGTCTCCATCCCGACCATGGGCTGCTGGGAGATCACCGGCACATACGCCGGAACGACCCTCCGCTTCGTGTTCTGGGCGCCGTGAGGGTTGGCCGCGGCGTCTCAACCGAAACCCATCGTCCGATCGGCTAGACTCGAACCGATGATGCGACACGCGGCTCGGCCGCCCGGACCGAACGACCGCGTGCTTAAGCTCTCAGATGGGCGGCTGCTGGGCTACGCGGAGTTCGGCGACTCGGCGGGCAAGCCGTTGTTCTTCTTCCACCAGAACCCCGGGTCGCGCTTCAGCGGCGGGTTTCTCGATGTCGCTGCGAAGGAGCGCGGGCTGAGGGTGATCGCGCTCGAACGGCCCGGCTTCGGGCTTTCCGACTTCCAGGCGGCGTGCACTGTCAGTGGTTGGCCGACGGACGTCCGCGAGGCGGCCCGTCACCTGGGCTTCGACCGATTCGCGCTGCTCGGATTCGGGGCGGGCGCAGCGTACGCGCTCGCCTGCGCCGCCAGCCTTGGCGAACAGGTCACGGCCGTTGGGGTCGTCAGCGGCGGCGGGCTACCTCAG
>JBDUAL010000470.1:0-2525 GCA_040004685.1 Anaerolineaceae bacterium
CACACCCATGCGGATGCCGGCCCGGTGGGCGAAGTCACCAATCTCCTTGACCACGTAGATATAGTCCGTGAAGCCTGTCTGCTTGAGCACTTCGAGTTCGTAGGTGAGGCGTTCTTGCAATTCCGAAGTGACGTCATCGAAACGGCGGTAGAGCCCTTCGAAGCAGATCTCAGCGAGGTAGTCGACGCTGTTTTTGCCCTCTGGCACCGGCGGCTCGGGGAGCAACTGGCGGTCGAACTTCAGTTCCAGTTCGCAGGCGTCAGCAACCTTGGCCGTGTTCGCCAGGAACTCCGGGTTGTCCGGGAAGAGCTCAGCCATCTCGGTTTCGCTCTTGACGTGGTAACCCGTGCCCTCGATTTTGAAGCGGTCCTGCTGGTCGACTGTGGCGTTCGTGCCGATGCAGAGCAACACGTCGTGCGCTTCGTGCTCGCTCGCGAGCGTGTAGTGGCTGTCATTGGTGGCGACGACTGGGATGCCCATCTCCCGGCCGATGCCGGCGATCACGGGATTGAAGCGCGAGAACTTCTCATCGCCATGATCCTGGACTTCCAGGTAATAGTGGCCGCCAAAGACTTCGCGATAGTACGTGGCAACCGCCATTGCGCCCTCGCGGTCCTGTTGCTGGATTCGGCGGTGAAACTCGGACGAGGGGCAGCCGCTGAGAACGGTGATGCCGGCGCTGTGCTGTTCGAGCAGTTCGCGGTCGATTCGAGGCTTGTAGTAGTAGCCTTCGAGGTTCGCCTTCGTCACCAAGGCAATGAGGTTCTTGTAGCCAGTCATGTTGCGCGCGAGCATGATCAGGTGGTACGGGCTGGCGTCCGCGCGTTCCTTGCTGTGGCGGCTTCCGGGCGCAACATAGGCCTCCACGCCGATGATTGGCTTGATCCCGCGGGCGGTCGCTTCGCGGTAGAAATCGATCGTCCCGTACATCGCGCCATGGTCCGTCATGGCGACGGATTCCATGCCCAGGGCCTTCACGCGATCCATAAGCGGAGCCATCTTGCTCATGCCATCAAGCAGGGAAAACTCGGTATGGGTGTGTAGGTGAGTAAACATATGTTCGGGAAGGTGATGCTACCACCGGCCCGGGTGCGAGGGTAGGCCGTTACGTCACGCGGGGCCAAACAGCGGCGATTCGCCTGAACCACCGGCGACTGCGCAGACGCTTTTTCGGACACGAAGACCGGTGCTGCGAGCGAGCGTTATGCCGACGTCAACATATTGACCGGCGGCGTACGCTCACCGCGCCCAGGCTCTCGGAGCGACGTGCCATCTCTCGCCACTCCTGCACCGATTCGGCGGTCGATACAGACACACCAAAGCGAAACGTTCGCATTCGCGGACCGTACGCGAACCGGGAAGAATACACCACCGATATTGAACGCAAGTTCCGAGCGCGGAATGGCGAAAACGGCCGACGTTTCGTCACGAACCTCGTGCAAGTCCGGCTTGGCCGCTACAGGCTCTCCTACGAAGCCGCCGCGGCGATCAACGCGAAGGGTATCGACGTTTCGTTCAGCGGCTACCAGACGCGAGGGCCAGACGCTGGCCGCTGTGTCGTGCCGGAGTGTCGCCGCGGATTCTGGTCAGCGGGCGTAGAGGAGGTCGGCGAGCGTCTGCAGCGCTTTGAGCACTCCCGGGCCGGGGGCGCGCAGGAATGCGTTGGTGTCCAGTTCGAACACACGACGATCCTTGACAGCCCTGGAGTTGGCCCATGCGGGTGACGCGATGATCTGAGCCGCCAGGCCGCCGGAACCCGATGCAAGCGTCAGCACCACGGATGGGTTCCTGCTGGCGATTGCGGTGACTTCGACGGTGGCGAATCCAGCGATTGGGGCGCCTGTAGCCGCCTCCGCGAGGAGGTTCGTCCCGCCGAGCTCTTTCACAAGGCTTCCGATGTAGGTCTGGTTACTGCCCGCGTAGACTTCACGGCCGGACCCGGTGAGGATCACCACGGTGGGAGATGGGCGACCAGTGAACTGCTGGACGAGGGAGTCCACTTCGATGGCGAGGGCGGTGGCGGCATCGCGAGCCTGCGGCACCCTGCCGGTCGCATCGCCGAGCGCGCCCAGCGCGAGAAGTACGTCCTCGTAGCTGGAGACCTTGAGCAGAAAGACCGGGTAGGCGAAGCGTTCAAAGTCCTGCAGCCGGGCGCCGTCGAACGCAGTATCACCGATGACGAGATCCGGTTGAAGAGCGGCGATGGCATTGAAATCGGGGGCGAGGGACGAACCGACTGTGGTGGCGGAGGCAACAGGTGCAAATGCTGCATCGGTCGTCCGGCCCACGACCACCAGTCCCAGGGCAACGGCGAATTCGGCAGCGGACGGGGTAATCGCCACCACGCGGTTCAACGAATCTGGGACGCGCAGGTCGCGACCCACCATATCGGTCACGGAGCGGGTTCCGAAGGTCTGGTGTGTCCCAATTGTGGCGGTGGGCGTGGGGCGCCGCCCGGTCGTCGGTTTTTCGCTGCCCAATTACCCGGAATCCCAATCACCAGTGGCGCCGAATTATATGATCCA
>JBDUAL010000045.1:0-8430 GCA_040004685.1 Anaerolineaceae bacterium
GATTGCCGTCCCTCTTTGTCGCGCGGCGCGAAAGCACCGCTGGCCCCATAATTTCGGAAATGCGTGTCAGCCTACGGATCGGTCGAATCGTGCTGGTAGCACTGCAATTGCTGTGGCTGGCCGTCTCCCTCTACCAGTCCGCCATCACTCTGCTAGGCCAACGTAAGCGCCCGCGAACCAACAAGGTTGCCACGCCGCGGTTCGCAATCCTCATCTGCGCCCGGAACGAAGAAGGCGTCATCGACGGAATCCTTGCCGACCTGAGCGTCCAAACGTACCCGGCGGATCTAATTGATGTGCTGGTGGTGGCGCACAATTGTAGTGACGGCACAGCTTCGCTAGCCCACCGACGAGGGTTGGCGGTGTTGGAGCTCGAGACAGAGTCGCCGGGGAAATCTCAGGCGATTTTGGCCGGACTCAGACATTTGCAGGAGACGTATGACCTCGTCGGGGTATTGGACGCTGACAGTCGCGTACCCAACGACTTCTTGGAGAACATCGCCAAGGCGAGCCCGGGCGAAAGCTGCCTCCAAACAGAAACCCTGCCAAGATCCGACGGTGATTGGCTATCCACCGGATATGGATTTGGGCGGCGCGCTCGTAACGTTTTTTGGTGGCACCCACGTGAGGAACTTGGGCTGGGCACAACGATCAGCGGCAGCGGATTCTTTGCTCGTCCGGCTCTGCTGGAACGGGTTCTTCGCGGCACACGGACACTCACAGAGGACCTCGAGAGCACCGCGCTCCTGGCTTCAGAAGGCATACGGGTCCGGTACATAGGCGAAACGCATGTCGAAGTGGGCGAGCCCCGCGAGTTGGCTGATTCGCTCCGACAACGATCACGATGGGCGCGCGGGCATTTAGGGGTGGTCTGGCACCTGTGGCCACGCGTGGCGCGGCAGGCACTCCGGGGTGACATGGGGGCCTTGGACACAGCGATCTTCCTGTTGGTGCCGACACGGGTGCTGACGCGAACCGCCGTGACCGGCGCGTTCATTCTGAGCGCCTTCCGAGTGCCGGGAGCGCTGCCATTGGCCCCTGTGGGCGTGGCGCTCGCAGGCGAATGGGTGTTGCCGTTCCTGATCGCGATTCGGGCTCGGCTGCTGCCGCTGAGCCTTAGTGGAGCGGAACTGGCGGTGCGGCATGGAATCCTGAGCCTGCTCTGGTTCCCCGTGGGCCTCTGGGCACTCCTGACCGCCGGGGAGCGCCGGTGGGACCAATCATCTCGAACGACGATGGCTAACCCCGATGCCCTCAAAACCCGTTAACCGCCAGTTGGCGGACACCCGGAAACACTGGCAGTGGCGCGCTTGGCGAATCGAAGCCACTTTCGCCGCGGCGACGCTCGCCCTCTGCGTGACCTGGCTGCTGGGCATCACTCTGCGCGCCCGGCTGTGGACCGTGGACATCGAGATCGTCCGCGTTGCCGGAGTTTCTCGAGTTTTCGGGCGGCAAGTTTCGGACATGATGGAAGTTGGCTTCGTCATCGCCGCGGCGACCGTGCTCTACTTGCTCAGTCTGCTCGCGCTGCGCAAAGGATTCCGTCACAGCTACGCCGCCGCGATTGTGGCAACCGTGCTTGCTTGCCTCTCGTTTCTTCCCTCGGTTGAGTTGACCTCGCCAGACGCGGTTCATCTCGCGGCGGACGTTCGCACGTTCTGGCTACAGGGCAAATTGCCGGTCACGTTCGATGCGGTCCCGGCAAAGATTGACGACCCGGTAGCACGTGAGGTGCGAGTGTTCAAGGACAACCCGAGCGGCTACGGACCGGTTGCCTATGCGGTCGGCGGAGCACCCATACCGTTCGTTGGGGACGGACTTCGAGCGAACCTGTTCGGCCAGAAGGTGGTTGCGGCGGTGTTCCTCGTCATCACCGCGGCGCTAGCGGGTCTGGTCGCGAAACAGATCGGAGGAAACCCTGGCCTGGTGGTTGGACTGATCGGGCTCAATCCGTTGATGCTCTGGCAGTTCCCTGGCGACGGACACGATGACAGCCTGATGGCAGCACTGGGCGTGGGGGCTCTGCTGCTTGTAACCCGGCCCGGCTGGCGAGCGCGGGGAAGCGGCGCGGGCTTAGCGATCGCCTCGGTTCTCTCGAAGTTCGGGCTACTTCTGGCCAGCCCGGTGTTGGGTGCGTACTGGTTCCCACGCTGGCGAAAGCTGATGGCGGCATCTGTTGCCGTCGTCGGCATCATGGCCTTCGTCATATTCGCCTTTCAGTTGTGGCCGAAGGTGGGCACCGTAGGTCCAGCCGGATCGATCGCGGCAACCACACCGTGGGGAGTGTTCGCCCATTGGATAAAGGCCACCGGGGACGGGCGGGCGGTGCTCGTCGGTGCATCGTACGCACTGTTCTTCGCCCTCTTGGCTTATGTCGTTGCCTACCACCGCTTGAAAGATGCGACGGACTTGGTGACGGCCTTTGCCACGGCGATGTTTATCTTCCTGTTCGTTTGCTCGCCCGGCTACCTTCCGTGGTACCAGATCTGGTATCTGCCTTTCGCAATGATCTCTGGCCGTCGGTGGCTCGTGGTAACCAGCATTGTTTTTTCTGTCGGAGCGTTTCTGCCAATCCTGGCAATCAACTGGTCGGTTCCGATTCAGACACAGATGCACATTGCCAACCCGCTCGATAAGGCCGTGTTAGCCCTCTACCTCGCCGTGGCGGTTGTGGCCGTTGTACTACAGCGGTCTGACCGAAATCGCGAACGAATCGCGCAACAGCGCTCGGACCGGCCGGCGCCAGCACCGCGCCGACAGCGGATCAGGGGTAGGGCGTAGCTCTCCTCATTGCCCTTTACCCAGCGCGCTCGCGATCGTTCGTCTGCTCATGGCCCGGCGCGCGAGCCGGAAGTAACTGAGGACGTCATCCCCCCGAATCCGCCACAGTTCGCTCGCCGGGATATCCGTGATGCGGAGGAAGATAAAAGTAGCTATCGCGGCGGATAGCGTGTAGCTCATCGTAGTCGCCCAGGCGGCGCCCGTGTAGCCCAGTGATGGGATGAGCGCGAAACCTGCAGTCACGCTGATCAGGCACGAGAATGCAGCAAGCCAAAGCGCGATGGCGGGGCGGCCAAGCTGGATCGTGAAGTAGTTTCCAATCAGGGACGCGGGAGCATAGACCGCGGTGCCGATGCACAGGATGCGAAGGGGCGTTGCTCCCGCGCGATAGACGTCCCCGAAAACGACGCCTAACAGGGGCGGCGCCGCTACAACGGCCACAACCGCGCCGCTGACGACCACGATGATCGTGTGGCGGACTCCAACAGCGGTCAGGTGGGCGGCTTCCTCGCGGCTTGCGGAACCGACCCGCGCATACGACGCGAGGGCGATGGCGGACGAGAAAAGCCAGACGCCTTCAGCCACGGCGACCGCCGACGAATAAATGCCCGCGCCTTCACGGCTGTCCAGCCCAACCACCATCAGCACATCGACCCTGTAGTTAAAGAAGCCGACGACGCCGGCAGCGCCGGCCACTGCCCCGTAGGAAAGCATGCGCCGGGTGACGGCGCGGCTCAATCCATTCCGCGCCGGCCAACTCCACCAGTGTCTGCCCCAAAACAATATTGGTAGAAGAGAGAGATACTGCGCTGCAGTCCAGGCTTGCAATACGGATTCAATGCTTCGATGGCGAAGAAAGCCGACCCAAACGGCAATCAGCAACAGCCCAACGCCAGCGGAGGCCGCTGTCGCCACGTTGTACCGCCCGAACTGATGCGAACCCAGCAACACGCCTGAGAGCGTGTTTCGAACGACGGACGGGAGGACGGCGAGGCCGCAAAGGATGACGACCATGTGGAGATCCGGCGGGACGAACGGCGAGATCGCCAACGCACCAAGGGCGACGATGACACCGACGACGAGCGAAAGCATCACGCCGTGCGCGGCAACTTCTGACGGTTCGTGGTGCTGGTTGGCGACGAGGTAACTTGCAGCGCTGGAGAAACTGGCGATCCCACTGATCACGCCAATGACGATCACCGCCGACGCGTACACTCCCCGGTCATCAACTGTCAGCGTGCGTGCAGTGATGATGCCTATCGACGCCCAGAGGAAAAGAGACGCCACCCGGTAGACCAGCGCCACGATACTTCCGACGGCAATTCCCACGAGCCGATGGTAGACGAGGCCGCTCTTAGGATTAGACGCCGAACAGAAAACGGTGGAGCGGGCGGCGGGAATCGAACCCGCACTTCAACCTTGGAAGGGTCGCGCTCTACCACTAAGCCACGCCCGCGTGCCGCGCTTAGGTTAGCACGATGCGGGGAGCGGTCGAAAGCGCGAACGGTTCACACGTCGATGGCCGCAAGGGTCGGTGCAGACCACACCAGGATCGATGGCACATCCCAAACCCACCTGAGTCCAGTAACAACATCGGCAAGATCTGGTGGCGGATCCTTTGGATGTATCCGAAGGCGCCAAGCTCAGGACCGCACTGGCGGCGGCGCGAGTCCTGGCATTGGCGCCAGCGCAGACATGTCGATATCGAGCAGAACTGGCCCCGTTGACCGGCAAGCGCGCGCAAATGCGTCTTCGAACTGCCTCACGCCAACCACGGTCTCTCCGTGCATGCCCATGGCGCGGGCGATCATCGCGAAGTCCGGCGTCGAAAGCTCGGTACCGAACTGCCGTCCGTCGAACGCGCGCGCTTCCAGGGTGCGGAGGATTCCGTAGCCATGATCGTTGAATACGCAAACAATGATTGGCACGTTGTATTGAACGGCTGTCGAGAGTTCACTCAAGTTAAGCATGAGCCCGCCATCGCCCTGGATGATTACGGCCTTCTCGCCGGTGCCGATGGTCGCGCCGATTGCCAACGGTAGGCCGGGCCCGATGGCATTGGAGGTGGGATTGAGGGAGGTCCTCGGCTCGAAGATGGGCATGAGGCGATTGCCCCAGAGGTAGGCGGGGATGGTCGCATCGCGCACAACGAGGCCATCGCGCGGGAGGAGCTCCCGCATGGCGTTCATGATCGCTTCGAAGTCAGGGCCGATCGCGGCGAGCATCTGCTGGCGGGTAGAGGCGCTGAGTTCGGAGGCGCGAGCGAGGAACCCAGGGTCTTTGGGGCCGCCTTCGAGGCCACGGATGAGGGCAGCGATTGCCATCTGGGCGTCTCCGACAACCGCCACTTCGGCGCGGTAATTGCGGTTGATGACGCCAGCGTCGGCGTCGATGTGAATGATCTTGCCCGGGATGTTGAGTTTGAACTCCCGCGTTTCGGAGGATTGGAAGCGTGTGCCAATGGCGAGCACCACGTCGGCCGTTTCGAACATTTCAGTCATTCCCGGCTGCGGCGAAAACGCTCCCACACTCAGCGGGTGATCTTCCGGGATGCTCCCACGGCCATTCGTTGTGGTGACAACGGGCGCACCTAACGCCTCCGCGAGCTGCACCAGGCCTGCTGCGGCCCCTGACGAGACGACACCGCCACCTGCCCAGATGACCACGCGTTGACCGTCGTTCAAGATATTGATCGCTTCGCCGAGCATGGTCTTGTTTGGGGCGATTCGCGGCCAGGATTCCATGTGCGGGATGTCGATCTCGGCGCGCGCGTACTGGACGTCGATCGGGATCTCGATCGCGCCAGGCTGGGGGCGCCCACTGCGAATCTGGCGGGCCACCCTCACCACCGTCTCGCCCACCTCCTCCGGCCGACGAATCGATTCCGCGACGCGAGTGACCGTACGGAGCATTGGGATCTGGTTCTCCGCTTCGTGGAGGACCCCCTTCCCCTTGCCGTAGAGACCGGTATCAACCTGGCCGGTGATCATCAGCACCGGCGACGACGCGAAACCAGCTTCGAAGAGTCCGGTCATTCCGTTGCTCGCACCGGGCCCTGTGCTCGTGATCGCGACCCCAAGCTTGCCGGTAGCGCGCGCATAGCCATCTGCTGCGTGAACAGCACCCTGTTCGTGGCGCACCGAGATGGGCGTTATCCCTCCGCCCCGGAAGATCGCGTCGTAGATCGGGATATTGTGGATGCTGACAATGCCAAAGACGTGCTCCACACCCAACGCGCGGAGCGACTCGTAGACGGCTTCAGCACCGGTGAGTTCGGACATTTGGCACTCCTCTTGCGGGCCAGTCGCGCGTTGCCGCCTCGAGAACTTCGGCGCGAAGCTTCCGTCAGCAGGTGAGCGTGTCAATCACTCAGACGCGGAACGGGTGCGGCCCAAAATCAGCCTCGTAGTAGGACGAGATGTGAGTGCCGGGCCTGACGATGTGATCAACTGCCTTGCGGTCTTCGTCAGTGATCGTCACCTCAGCAGCCTTCAGGTTGTCCTCAAGCTGCTCGATCGTGCGTGGGCCGATGATCGGGCTGGTGACGCCCGGCTGCGCTGCCGCCCACGCCAGAGCGAACTGGGACATCGAAACGCCCTTGGCCTGCACGACCGGTTCCAAGGCCTCGATCGCATCGTAGATGCGGTCATTCATGCGGCGGCGTTGGATCGGGTTGGTCGCGTAGGAAGCCCACCGCGAATCTTCGGGGGGTTCTTCGCCGCGGTGGTACTTGCCAGTGAGCATCCCGCCAGCAAGCGGGCTCCAGGGGATCACGGCCATCCCGTAGGTTTGTGCCATTGGGATGAGCTCGCGCTCGATCCGGCGGTCAAGAATGTGATACGGCGGCTGTTCACAGACGAATCGGTTCAGCCCGAGCTCCTTTGAGACCCAGAACGACTCCACGAGTTGCCAGGCCGCGTATGTGCTGGCGCCGATGTAGCGCACCTTGCCCGAGCGAATGAGGTCATCCATGGCGCGGAGCGTTTCGTCGATGGGAATGTCGGACTGAGGACGGTGGATCTGGTACAGGTCGATCCAATCAGTCTGAAGTCGGCGAAGACTCTGCTCGCACTGTTCGATAATGTGACGGCGACTGTTGCCGTTCTCGTTTGGGCCGGGACCCATATTTCCGTGAACCTTCGTGGCGAGCACTGTGCTGTTGCGTTTGCCGTTGCGCTTGAGCGCCTCGCCGGTCACCTCCTCGCTCTTGCCAATGCTGTAGACGTTGGCCGTATCGAGAAAGTTAATGCCAGCGTCAATGGCGCGGTCGATGATCGCGTACGAATCTTCGGGAGTTGTCTTGCCGCCGAACATCATGCAGCCAAGGCAGAGGCTGCTGACTTTGACTCCGGTGCGGCCGAGTGCGCGCATTTCCATGTGAGAGCTCCTTCTGTTGCTAACCGTGTTGAACTAGACGGTTGCCGCCATACCGCCATCGATATTGATCGAGGCGCCCGTGATGTAGCCACCTACCGCGGACGCGAGGAAGGCAATCATGGCGGCCACCTCGCGGGATTCGCCGATGCGTCCCAACGGAATAGCCCCGCCCATGCGGGCGTACGCCTCGTCCAGCGTGGCGTCCGGGTTGCGCCCACGGGCCGCGCGTTCAATCTGGCCGCTTTTGATCAGTCCCACGCAGATCGTGTTCACGAGGATATTGTCCTTCGCCAGGTCTTTGCTCATCGCCTTTGTGAGGGCGATCCCAGCGGCTCGGCTCACCGAACTGGGAAGCGTGCCCGCCCCGGGGGCCTTGCCACCCACGTGAGTGATGTTGATTATGCGGCCACCACCGGCCCGCTTCATGAATGGAATAGCTGCCTGGCTACAGCGCACTGCGGCCATGAGTTTGAGGTCGATATCCGAGATCCAGTCGGCGTCCGGCAGCGCGTCGAATGATGCACCGGCCGAGCGACCCGCGTTGTTCACGAGAATATCGACTCCACCGAGCTCTTGTGCTGCTTGCTCGACGAAGGCGTAACAGCCTTCGAGGGTGGAGACGTCTGCCACGATCGCCACAACATGTCCGCCGGTGGCGGCCCGAATTTCGGCCGCGGCCGCCTCAAGAATGTCGATCCGGCGGGCGCAGATGGCGACACGAGCACCCTCGTGGGCGAATTCGGCGGCCGCCGACTTACCGATGCCTTCGCTCCCACCCGTGATCAGTACCGTTTTCCCGGTGAGTTCGAGTTCCATGAGGGGAGTCTACGCGGGATTGCGCAGACCCGTTGGGGTGCTCCCGTCCGTCTCTTGGAAAACGCCCCGACACCGATCCTCACACCGTCATCCTTGGGCTAGAATGCGGCAACGCGTGGCCTTCAGCGAAAGGCCACCTCACCCGAGGTATCCGCATGAGCAAAGAGATCGGACTTCCGGTAAACGAGTCGTATCCGCCGCCCGCGCGTATAAGGGCCGGTGCGGCCCTGAAGAGTCGCGGCGAATACCAGGCGATGTACGACCGCAGCATCAACGACCGGGACGGGTTCTGGCGGGAGATGGCGAACGAGCATTTGGACTGGATTGCGCCCTTCCATACGGTCTGCGAAGAAGACATGTTGAGCGGCAAGATCGGCTGGTTCCTGGGCGGCAAACTGAACGTTTCGGTGAACTGCCTGGACCGTCACCTGGCGACACGCGGCGACAAGGTGGCGC
>JBDUAL010000471.1:0-2524 GCA_040004685.1 Anaerolineaceae bacterium
CATAACGCGAGAAAGCCGTCAGGTCCGGCTTGCCATCTGCACCCTCGAACCAGACGCAGCAACTGAATCGAAGTCAACATCCGATCAGAATTCTGCTTGTGGATGATCACGCCGTCATCCGTCAGGCCCTTCGAATGTTGCTTGAGTCCCAACCAGAACTCGAAGTTATAGCGGATGTCGAGAACGGCCGGGAAGCGGTTCAGGCAGTTGACAGGCTCGCACCAGACGTTGTCCTGATGGATTTAGTAATGCCCGGCTTGAATGGTCTGGAGGCCACTCGTCAGATCCGTCGCTCATCGCCCAGTACTCGCGTGGTGATCCTCAGTGGCTTCGTTGATGAAGACCAGTTGCTGGAATCGATTCGCGCAGGGGCGTCGGGTTATATCATCAAGAAGTCTGACGTTTCTGAGCTAGTTCTGGCGATACAGACGGTGCATCGCGGCAACAGCTACTTCTCCAGCGCCTTGAGTGAAGGGTTTGACTTGGCCGAGGTCCTCTACCAGGCAAAACGGTCCGACCAACGCACTGGGGTTGAAGCGCTTACCTCGCGAGAGCGCGAAGTGTTGCAGCTCATCGCTGAGGGATATACCAACCAGGGAATTGCGACCCAGCTGTTTATCTCGGTGAAGACGGTAGAAGCCCACAAGGCGCACATCATGGCGAAGCTCCATGCCCGCAACCGTACGGACCTAATCCGGTACGCGATCCGCAAGGGAATTGTGCGGCTCGAAAGCGTGGAAGAAGCCGAAAAGATGCTGGTGGGTATGGGCGGCGAGCCAGCAATCGCAGGCTGAACAAGGTCGCCCGGTTATGAGTAGCGAGAGCCCTGCCTCTCTCGCGAACTCGGTGGTACTGCTGTTACAACCCCCATGAATTTCCGAGTTTCGGCCTTTGAGCATGGGAACGTTCCAAAGAGTGTCGAACAGCGTATCGAGAGATACGGACGTAGCACTAAGGATCGAACGTTCCAGATTCAATTGGGATGCGGGGGACACCATTATTCGCGCTCGACGGAAGTTCGAGCATTCTTCGTTTACGTGCTGGGCCGCCGCCGCGCCACGATTGGGAGGGTGGTGGTTAGGCTTGGAAGGGGCCGGCGACATTTTCGAAGCGTTCGAGCAAGTAAGGGTCGAAACGTGTTCCGGCGAGACCGCGCAACACTTCGAAAGCGTCTACGGCGGATAGCGCCCGGCGGTAGGGGCGGTCGCCGGTGAGGGCGTCGAAGGCCTCACACATGCCGATGATCTGGGCCTCGGGTGGCACTTCGTTTCCTTCGAGCATGTTCGGGTAACCTTTGCCGTCGATGCGTTCGTGGTGGCAGCCAACCCACCAGGCGGCAGCGCCGAGGCCGGGGATCTCACTGAGGATGTCCCGTGCATAGCTGGGGTGACTGTGGACGGCGGACATCTCGCCGATGCTGAGGATGTCTGGCTTATTAAGGAACTGGGCGGGCACTCCGAGGGTGCCGATGTCCTGGAGCAGGGCGGCCACCTTGACGAGGTCAGCGCGGCGTTCGGTCATGTCGCAGGAAAGGGCAACGCGACGGGCGAGGTCAGCGACGCGGCGGCCGGTACCGGACTCGCGGCCATTGCGGCCATCGACCAGTTCGCTGAGCACGGAAACAAAGTCGAAGAGTTCCTCACGTCCCATTGTGCCGCCGAAGTTGAGAGACATGAGGGCTGTCGAAAGGTCGTTATCGTAAAAGCCAAGCCAGAATGCATCGCGGCTGGCTATCTCGGCCATCTTCTCGGCGAGCGCGGGGTCAAGTTCGCTCCCGGCCATGTCTCGCACAAGCGAAGGGCCGCGGCGACGGACGAGGAGGGCTGCCCCTTCGGCGTCGATCATCGACTCGATGCGGTCCGCCACGGCAACCACCCTGGCGACGATCGGGAGGCTGTTTCCGGCGACCGAACCGGGCAGCCCGCTGCCGTCCCAACAGTCGTGATGGCTGGCCACCGCGCGCGCTACGGACTCGCCGAGGCCCATTCTCCTGGCAATTGTGGCGCCAAGCTCGCAGTGAGCGGCGAGTGCTTTGATGACGTCGGGCCAGCCGCCGACGGGCACGCTGGACAGGACATCGGCGGCGCG
Organism: Anaerolineaceae bacterium; assembly: GCA_040004685.1. Lineage (GTDB taxonomy): Bacteria > Chloroflexota > Dehalococcoidia > Tepidiformales > Tepidiformaceae > PNKC01. The sequence continues at coordinate 2,089 of JBDUAL010000471.1, forward strand.
TGTGGAATCGGAGATAATCCGCGAGCCGCGCGCGGTCTCAACGCGAGCGCCCGCTGCTGCGCCCGCCATCCCGGCATCGTGGAGCAAGCAGCCAAAAAACACTTCTTCGACTTGAGCGGGTTCCAGCTTCAGCTCCTCAGCGAGGTAGAGACCGATATAGGCGACGCGTTGGGCATGGCCCGGCCGGCGTCCTTCGGCAAGGTCAAAGGCGCGACTCAGGGCCGCCAAAATGGTCCCGCGGCTGAGCGTTGGAAGACCCGATAGACCGGAGTCGTCGTAGAGCGTGTGGTCGAGGAAGTCAGCTTTTACGGTCTGGATCAGTGCCTTGGAAGGCATACAGTCGTTCTCCGCGGTAGTTGAACCGCTAAGAGGAATATCGGCCCGCTGCCGTCCTCCCATAGGGAACAGGTGGTAACTACGGACAACAATCAGCAAG
>JBDUAL010000046.1:0-8401 GCA_040004685.1 Anaerolineaceae bacterium
CGAATCAACTCCAAAGAGCTTTCGGGGGGTAGAATCCACGGTTGAGATGGTGCACGCACAAGGTGGCCTGGCAGTTGTCCCCCATCCGATGAGCTGGCTCACACGGTCAGTAAGCCGCCGCACGCTCGATCGGATTATGGCCCCCGGGGAGCCGGGCATCGCCTTCGACGCTATTGAAACTGCCAACCCGAGTCCGGCAGGGGCGCTCACGGGCGTGGCGGCCCGTCATCTGAACGCGCGCGCCTGGCGGTTGGCAGAAGTGGGTGGAAGCGATGCCCACCACCTGGCGCACGTGGCCTGTGGATGGACGGAATTTCCGGGTGAGAGTGCAGATGACTTGAAGACCGCGATCATCACGGGCACAACGAACGCACGAATGGGGCGCTACGCCTCGCTGCGCGAGGTTGGATTTGGACAGATTGCGCTGGGCCTCGCCTGGGGGTACACGGCCACCCCACGCAAGATGTTGCGGTTGCCTCGCGGCGGAGGCGGGCGATGAGGATCGCGATGGTCTCGCCCTACGATTGGTGTGTGGATGGGGGAGTGAAGTCCCACATCGTCCACCTGGCGGCGTACTTTCGGCAATGGGGCCACGACGTGACGATCTTTGCGCCCGCATCCGAGCCTGAGACGGTGGGCGATGAGTGCGTGGTGATGGGCAAACCACGCTCGATGCGGGTTAGCGGGTCGGTGGCGCGTATTACGTTCTCCTGGAAGTCCCCCGATGTGAAGGCTGTGCTGGCCGAGGGCAACTTCGACATCTTGCACCTCCACGAACCTCTGATGCCGCTGCTGCCTTACCACTTCCTGCGCTACTCTTCAGCGGCAAACGTGGGCACCTTCCATGCCGCCAAGGACGGGGGCAATCGCTTCTACGGCTATACCACGGCGATTACGCGACGCTGGTTCCGCAAGCTGGACGGAAAGATCGCGGTCTCGCCGGCGGCGGTCAGCCTGGTGAGCCGCTACTTCGCCGGCTATTTCAACATCATCCCGAATGGGATCGACTACGAGCACTTTGCGGGAGATCACGAGGCTCTGCCCGAATTCGCCGATGGCAAGTTTAACATCCTCTTCGTGGGTCGACCGGAGAAGCGCAAGGGGTTGAAGTACCTGCTCCGTGCGTACCTGCGGATAAAGCGACAGTTCCCCGAGACGCGCCTGATAGTGGTGGGGGCGGGCGATTTCAGCCGTTACGAACGGATCATGGCGCCGATTGGCGACGTTATCTTCCGTTCGAACGTGCCGTACGAGATTTTGCCTCGCTACCACAAGAGTGCCGCTGTGGTTTGCTGCCCAAACACCGGGAACGAAAGCCAGGGCTACGTGTTGATGGAGGCGCTGGCGGCGGGACGACCGGTGGTGGCGAGTAACATCGAGGGGTTCGCCGGCGTGATCACGGATCAGATTGAGGGACTGCTCATCCCGCCGAAGGACGACGAGGCGATCGCCGAAGCGATCATTCGGTTGATGAAGAACCCGACCCTCGCAGCGGAGCTTGCGGCGCGAGGGCAGGTGCACTCAGCGCACTACAGTTGGGACAACGTGGCGCACCGGGTGCTTTCTTACTACGAACGGCTCCTCTACGAACGACGTCAGGTGGCAGAGGTGCGTGCCGCCCGAAAGCTGGCCGCCGCCGTCGGGCGCGAGCCTTAGTGCCGTTGAACTTCCTCCCCCAGCGCATTCCGGCAAACGTAGCTGGAGCAATCGGGCGCAACGTGGGGCGCACCGGGATCACCCCGAATATGATCTCCCTACTCGGATTCGGCGGAAACCTTGCCGCCGCTTGCCTGGTGGCGCGAGAGGCGCTCCTGGCGGCAGGGATCGTCTACCTCGTCTTCAGTGCGCTCGACTTCGTAGACGGGGCGGTGGCGCGGGCGACCGGGCTCGTGAGTAAGTTCGGCGCCGTGTTCGATGCGGTGCTGGACCGCGCAAGCGAGGCGATCGTACTTGTCGCCTGCGCCTGGTACTTCGCAGACCGTGGGGAGCAGGTACAGGCCGCCGTAGCGTACGCAGCGCTCTTCGGCAGCATTTCCGTGAGCTATATGCGCGCCCGCGCCGAGACCAATGGTCTGTCAATGCGCGAAGGTCTGTTCCGGAGGCAGGAGCGCGTCCTGGTGCTTGGTCTCGGGTTGGTCTTCAATGGCCTGACGGTGGTCATCTGGGTGTTGGCGGTGCTTGCGAACCTCACCGCTTTGCAACGCTTTGTCCTGATAACGCGAGGACTGCGCAAGTTGGACAGTGAGGCGGCGGCAGAAGGCTAAGCGTTATCCCCGATCGGGATCGTCACTCTCGCGCGGAGCGGGCGTGGACGCCGCAGCGCGCTTTCGGTTGTTGGACATCATCTGGAGCATCAAGAAGCTAAGCATCGCGAGCAGGGCGAACAGGACCGAGACGCCGACGATCGCCTTCGAGGCCCTGCTGATGCCGTTGCCATCAGATTTTGTTGTCTCAGACTGGGCTACTGGCGGAGCCTGGGTTGGCGCAGCGGTGGGTTGGGCCTGTTGAGGACGCTGGGTTGGGGCGACAGTCGGTCGCGGCGCTGAAGAACCCTGAGCGGCGAGGAATTCGGCCTCGAATCCGGCCATGTCGAAGCCGTAAACGCTCTTGAGCGCCTGATCGAAGCGCTGACCCTTCTTGATGGTCGCGAAGAACTCGCCGTACTTGGCCGGGCCACCCTTTTCAACCAGATACTTGACCATGTTGTAGGCCTCGCCGTAGAAAATTCCTACCTTGCGGGCGTCGGACGTTGGCGTGGCCATTTCGCTGAACGGGATCAGTTTCTTGTCTCGGGCGGCCTGGATGAACGCCGTCTGGTAATCGCCGGGCCCAAGCTGCGCGTAAACCGCGGTCCCCTCATCCAGCCAGGACGGCAGCTTCGCGAGCAAACCTTCGCCGGCCGTCTGGTTGAGAATGTGCCCGAACTCATGACGCAAGGTGTCGGTGCGATCGGTTGACCCGCACTCAACGGGGATCAGAAGAATGATGTCGTTCGTGACCTTGGTGCCGCAGGTAGTGACGGCGGCGTCGAATGAGCCAGTGCCCGCGCCCGGCCGGGAGAGGTCACTCTCTTTCTCGTTATCGAACAGGATGACCTTCACGGGGATCTGCTTCAGCGTCACACCAAAAAGGGTTTTACCGATCTTGTCGTAGGTTTCAACGCCGGCCTTCAAGTAGCTGTTCGCGAGCGCCTCTTTGTCACCGTGGTAGTAGACGGTCATGAAGTCACCTTTGACGGACTTCCAGTCCTGGTTCGGCGGAAGAAAGAAGAACCTTTGCTCAAGCCCACTGACCGTCTTGCCGTCCGCGGAGGTGATCTCCCAGTGGTAGACAAATTCCGAGCCAACCGGGATGTAGCTGGCGCCAGAGTTCACCTGGAGGACGACCTCAACGGTGACGTTCTTGCCGGACGGTGGACTCGACGGCTTGCCGAGCGCGCTGGTCCCGCGACCGGTGATGGAGTAGGCGAGCGAGGCATCCGTGATGTCCGAATCCGAGCGGGCGGTCACCTTGAAAGTCAACTGCTTGGGGTAGCCGTTGTCGACGCTTGATGCTTCAATGACCGCCTCGGCGCGAGCCGAAGGTGCTTGCGTTGAGAGAAGTGCGGACACCAAGAGCGCCCCCAGAAGTATTCCCAGGGCACGCGTCATTCGTCTTCACCTACTCGCGATTTCAGGTACGCCTCAATGAACGGCTCGATCTCGCCGTCCAGGACGGCGATGGTATCGCTCGTTTCGTAGCCGGTGCGCACATCTTTGACCATCTTATACGGGTGCAAGACGTAGTTCCGGATCTGGCTGCCGAAGCTCATGTCGACGTGCTTGCCCTTTAACCGGGCCTTTTCTTCCTCACGGCGATTCAGTTCGATCTCGAGCAGGCGGGATTCGAGTACCTTCATCGCGCTCTCACGGTTGCGACCCTGAGAGCGTTCGTTCTGGCAGGTGACCACGATGCCCGTTGGGAGGTGGGTGATGCGCACCGCAGTGGAGTTTTTCTGGACATTCTGGCCCCCAGCACCACTGGAACGAAAGACGTCGATCTTGACATCATCCGGGCCGATCTCGATTTCGCCGGCGGCGTCGACTTCAGGGAGTACCTCCACCTTGGCGAAACTGGTCTGGCGGGCGCTGGAAGCGTTGAACGGCGACTGGCGGACGAGCCTGTGCACGCCGCGCTCACTCTGTAGGTAGCCGAAGGCATACGGGCCGTTAATCTCTATCGTGGCGCTCTTGATGCCGGCCTCTTCGCCTTCGGCCACGTCCAGCACCTCGGTCGAAAATCCCCGTCGTTCGGCCCAGCGCAGGTACATGCGAAAGAGCATCTCAGCCCAGTCCTGCGAGTCTGTGCCACCAGCGCCTGCGTGGACGGCGAGGATCGCGTTTCGGCTGTCGTAGGGACCGGAGAGTTGCAACTGGAATTCGAGGTGGCGGAGCGTCTTCTCGGCGGCCGTCAGTTCCGCATTGGCGCCGGGGCCGACGCTATCGTCGCCTTCGGCCATGGCCATCTCAAGAAGTTCGGCGACGTCGCTCACTCGACGTTCGAGGCCGCGCCAGGTCTCGACGCGGGAGCGAGCGGTGGAGAGCTCCTGCATGACGCTGCGTGCCTGCTCACTGTCGTCCCAGAAACCGGTTATGGCCGAAAGCTGCTCGAGTTCTGCCACGCGTGCTTCGTCGTTGGCGAGGTCAAAGTCGCACCAGGATGTCAGAGATGCGAGCGGTGAGTTCCTTCGCCCGGGAGATCTGTTCGTACATGCAGATGATTGTGTCAGCGGCACCGGTTAGCGGCGACCGGAGGCGACGGAACGTGGCTGGCCCGTGGAGGGCTCTTTTCGCGAGTGGGGAATGGTTCTGTCACAATCCCCAATTCGGCCATAGACTGAGATCCAAATCACATCCACGCGGTTCGCATGTGCGCCCGCAGAGGAGTTCACCGTGACTCAGACCGGAACGTGGGCCGTCAAAGTCGGCCTCGCCCAGATGCTCAAGGGCGGCGTCATCATGGACGTTGTTACGCCCGAACAGGCTCGCATTGCCGAAGAGGCGGGGGCTTGCGCAGTGATGGCGCTGGAGCGCGTCCCTTCGGACATCCGAAAGGATGGCGGCGTGGCCCGCATGAGCGACCCTGAGATGATTCGCGGCATCATTGCTGCGGTCACCATCCCGGTAATGGCCAAAGCACGTATCGGCCACTTCGTCGAGGCGGACGTCCTACAGGCGCTAGGCGTCGATTACATCGACGAGTCGGAAGTGCTGACGCCCGCCGATGAGACCCATCACATCGACAAGCATCTCTTTCCGGTGCCATTTGTGTGCGGCTGCCGCAACCTGGGAGAGGCACTCCGGCGGATCGGTGAGGGCGCAGCGATGATTCGCACGAAGGGCGAAGCCGGCACGGGCGACATCGTAGAGGCGGTACGCCACATGCGCACCGTGAAGGACGAGATCCGGCGGCTGCAAACGATGGCCGACGACGAAATTTACACGGCCGCGAAAGAACTCCAGGCGCCGCTCGAACTTGTCCTCCAGGTGAAGCGCGAGGGCCGCCTGCCCGTGGTCAACTTCGCTGCTGGCGGGATTGCCACGCCCGCGGACGCGGCTCTGATGATGCGGCTCGGGGCCGACGGCGTCTTCGTCGGCTCCGGGATCTTCAAGTCGGAGAACCCGGCGCTGGTGGCGAAGGCGATTGTGGAAGCGACGACGCACTACATGGACGCCGAGGTCATTGCTCGCGTAAGCACTGGGCTGGGAAAGGCGATGCCAGGCATCGCGGTCAGCTCGCTCCCGGAAAAGGAACTACTGGCCGCCCGCGGCTGGTAAACGCGATCGTAATCGGTTCGCTTCATCATTGCGATCAGGATTGTCGTGTCAGGCGGCGCCGGCCACCCGTTGGGTGCTGAGGCGAACACTGCCCCTGTTGGAACGCAGGAGTATTTCGACGGACTTCGCCAGATCCCCGGTCACGGTCGCCCGTGGAAGATCGAACTCGGTTTCCTGGCCTTCGGCGTCGTGGACGACGAGGCGCACTTCGTCGGTTCCCGGCGTGCCTTTGAGCATGCGCGCGACGGCGCGCAGCAACGCTTCATCATTGAGCACGTCCTCGGTTTCGTAGATGGTAATGGTGAGCCGGGCGGAGTCGGCATTCACTGGCGGTTCGACGCCGGGTCGAGCGGCTTCGGTGGTGGCCGACTGGGGCTGCGGCTGGGGGGGGCGCCCATTCTGGTAGTTGTTGGGGCGGGGAGGGTTCGAGGCCGTGCGCTGGCCGGTTCCATTGCCAGTTCCGTTACCGCTGCTGTAGCCGCCGCCAGCCGTTGAGTCGGCGCTCGGCGCAGCAATCTTGGGTGCCGCTTTCGGTTTCGGCTGATCGACCTGCCACTGATCCGCGGCAAAGCCAATGACGGCGCCTTCAGTCTGGTCGTACGGGGTAGCCTTGCGCACGCTCAAGCCAATTCGGTCGCCGCGGTCTCGGACTTCGACAGAGAGCAAGAGTACAGAGCCTTCGGCCCAGACTGCTTCACCAGTGAGTTCGAGCGTGTCGTTCCAGACGGTGAATTCGGCCGTGCCGGTCAGGTCTTCCATATCCACCACGTAGAACTTCCGTCCATCGCGCGTGGAACGAGCCTGGATGCGCGAGACGAGCCCCGCCACGGAGACGGTCTGGCCGGCGAGCTCCTGGGTCAGCTCGACGAGGCCGTGGGTGGTGTAGCGGGCGAGGTCGGCAGCGGCGGCCTTGTATGGGTGCTCTGAGATGTAGATCCCGAGGAGTTCCTTCTCCCAGGCGAGGACGTCTTCCTTCTTCTGAACGACCGGCTGAAGTTCCAACGCCGGGAGCGGGGCATCCACCTGGCTGCCGAAGAGGTCGAACATCGTCGATTGGCCGCTGTCTCGAAGCTCGCGTTCGCGCCTCGCCAGGCTGGTCAGGCGCTCGGCGTTGAAGGCAATCGTTGCGCGATTGTGGCTGTCGACCAGGTCGAAGGCGCCGGCCTTGGCGAGGTGTTCGATGGCCCGGCTGTTGGTGGCGGCTAGATCCGCACGCTTGCAGAAGTCTTCGATATCGCGGTATGGGCCCCCGGCTTCGCGGGCGGCGATGATGCCATCAACGGCCGAGGAGCCGACGTTCTTGATGACGCCGATACCGAACCGAATCGCGAGCGTGTCATCCTGCCTGCGTTCGACGCTGAAGTTATCGCGGCTGGCGTTGACGTCCGGCGGGAGCACGGCGATTGCCAGTTTCGCGCACTCGGCGACCGCTGCGGAGATGCGCGCGTGGGTGTCCGGGGCGCTCTTGCTGAGCTTGAGCAGCGCGGTCAAATACTGGGCTGGATAGTTCGCCTTCAGGTAAGCGGTGTGGTACGCGATGTTGCCATAGCACCAACTGTGCGCCTTGTTGAACGCGTAGCCAGCGAACGGCTCAATGAGATCAAAGACCGCGCTGGCATCTCCCGTGCTGTAGCCCTTCTTCATCGCGCCAGCGACGAAGCGATCACGCTCCGCGGCCATAATCTCCGCCTTCTTCTTGCCCATGGCCTTCCGCATGATGTCCGCCTGGCCGAGTGTGTAGCCGGCGAAATGCTGGGCGATGAGCATCACCTGATCCTGGTAGACGATGACTCCGTAGGTCTCGTCTAGGACTTCCGCCAGGTCGGCATGTGGGTAGCGGATCTCGATATCGCCGTGCTTCCCCTGGATGTAGCGGGGGATGTGTTGCATTGGACCCGGGCGGTAGAGCGCGACGAGGGCGCAGAGGTCCGCGATGTTCGTCGGTTGCAGATCCTGAACGTAGCGCCGCATCCCACTGGATTCCAGCTGAAAGACGCCGAAGGTCTCTCCTTTTCCAAGCATCTCCATCGTCTTGGGATCGCCGTCAGGTATGCGTAGGAGATCAACCTCTTCGCCGGTCGTCTCGCGAATCGTGTCGATCGCGTGTTGCAGGATGGTGAGGTTCGAGAGGCCGAGGAAGTCCATCTTCAGGAGCCCGATTTTGGCCACCTGATCCATCGCAAACTGGGTGGTTGGGATGCTGGTCTCGTCGCCCTTGTTGGGGCGCTGCAACGGAACGTGTTCGATCAGCGGGTCGCGAGAGATGACAACGCCCGCGGCGTGCGTACTGGCGTGGCGCGAAACTCCCTCCAGCTGCTGCGCGGTATCAAGGAGCCTCTTGACGCGCGGATCCGCGGCGTAGGCCTCCTTCATTTCGGCTGACTGTTCCAGCGAATCTTTGAGCGTGATGTGGAGAACGTCCGGGACGAGCCGCGCAACTTTGTCGGTGTCGCCATAGCTCATTCCCAACGCGCGGCCGACGTCGCGAATCGCGGCTTTCGCGCCCAGGGTCCCGAAAGTGATGATCTGAGCGACGCGGTCCGAGCCGTAGCGTTCGTATGCGAACCGGATCATTTCGTCGCGGC
>JBDUAL010000472.1:0-2511 GCA_040004685.1 Anaerolineaceae bacterium
CCGCGGCGGCCAGCGTGTTTCTCTCGATCAGCGCGGCGAAGAAACTCTGCGTGAGATCTTCCGCGTCGTGCGGCGAGCGCCCGAGCCGGCGGGCAAAAGCGTAAAGCGGTGGCCAATAATCGTCGCACATCTCCGCCAACGCGCGGGTGATCGAAGTAGGCCATGCGCGGGCGCGCCGCGCCAAAATCGGGAAAATGCGAGTTCCGTGTAATGCCGCGCGGACCTTTCTCGTAGGAACAATTGAACGCACAACATCCAGAACACCCGCCTCAGCAAACCCCGGCGCCAACTGAACCGAGTGCAGAACAAAAAAAAACGAAAGTTTCAGGCGAAAAGACGCCTGAAGAGAAAGTTATAGCACCATGAAAACCGTCAAAACCTTAGCTCTAACGGGACTCATAGTCCCAAAGGAGAAAACTACGTTCGCAACACGCAACGCGCGCCATCTGCGTGCCGCAGTGGCAACGGGGATCGTCGCACTCGCCGCGGCCCTCAGCGCGATGATCCCGCCGCGCGCTCAGAGCGCCCCGCCACCATCCGGGGAGCCCAGCGCCGCCCTGCTCGTCACAGGCCTGGAGGGCGCCTCGGGCAGCACCATCGGCCCCGGTCTTGCGCTGTACGTCACCGAAGGCGCAGTCGGCAGGATCTCGCGCGTTGATCGAAAGACCGGGGAGATCACAACGTTCGCCAGCGGTCTGCCGCCCTCGATTATTGGCATCGGTGGGGCGATCGACATCGCGTTCATCGGCAAGACCGCGTACGTTCTTGTCACCCTCGTCGGTCCTGACCTCGGCGGCAGCGACGTGGTCGGCATCTACCGGGTGGATGGCCCAGACAGTTTCACCGTCGTCGCGGACATTGGCGCGTTCTCCTTGGCCAATCCGCCGGGCTTTCCGGTCGATGTCCCGACCGGACTCCAGTACGCGCTGCAAACCTACCGTGGCGGGTTCCTGGTCACCGATGGGCACCACAATCGCGTGCTGCGGGTCACCCTGGACGGCGAGGTCACCGAGTTGATCGCCTTCGACAACATCGTCCCGACCGGGCTGGCGGTGTCGGGCAACACGATATACATGGCCGAGGCCGGTCCGGTGCCGCACTTGCCCCAGGACGGCAAGGTTGTGTCGTTCGGGCCGAAGTCGCCCACCGTGATGGAGGTAGCCTCCGGCGCCAGCCTCCTGGTAGACGTGGAATTTGGCCGCGGTCGCACTCTCTACGCTCTCTCGCAGGGCGACTGGTCGGGCGACCCTGCGGGTTCTCCGGCGCTGCCGGACACCGGCGCGCTCGTCAAGGTCAACGGGGACGGCACCTTCACCGTCGTGGTGGACGGTTTAGACCGGCCGACCTCGCTGGAGTTCATCGGGAACACCGCGTACGTCGTCACCCTCACCGGGGAGATCTGGAAGATCGAGGGCGTCTCGGGTCCGCCCTACGGCGTGTCGCGTTGAGCAAGCGGGGCCTGATCCCGCGAGTAGGGCGCGGAGTCGCTCCCGCACGAGGTTTTGCATGGCAGGGGTACAATCCCCTGCCATGACTTATTCAGGCCGCTATACGTGATCTGATCGGATGCAGGCGAGCGATGCCGCCGACGCACGGGCATTCCTGCGAGCGTTGAAAGTGAGTTAAACGGCGCGCTGCGTCCGGAGGAAATCCTGATCATCAAGCGGCAGGTGAGGACGCTATAAATCACCGCAATCCGCCAGCATTCTGTAATGCTGGCTGCCAATTCGTCGTAAGAACCCTTGGAATGGCGTGCCCACGACGCTGCGGAGATTAACAATGCCAACGCACGATCTTCCTCCTCCCATCGCCGCGGAAGAAATCTTCCGCGTGGCCGTTGCACTGCCTGCGGCGGAACGCATGGCGTATCTCGATACCGCTTGCAAGGGGCAACCCGCAATGCGCGCCCGGTTAGAGCGGATGCTGGAACTCGGTGGCATCGCGGCTCTCCTGCAAAAATGCGGAAACGAGACTGTTCCGCCGGAAATTGAAGCCGAACTGGCATGCTCGAGGCGCGAAGAAGGCGGCGAGCGAATCGGCAATTACAAGCTCCTCGAGCAGATCGGCGAAGGTGGGTTCGGCATCGTGTGGATGGCAGAACAGATCGAGCCGGTGCGTCGGCGAGTGGCGCTAAAGATCATCAAGGTGGGGATGGACACGAAGGAAGTGATCGCGCGTTTCGAGCAGGAGCGCCAGGCGCTCGCGATGATGGATCATCCCAACATCGCCAAAGTGCATGATGCCGGCGCGACGCCCACGGGGCGGCCGTTCTTTGTCATGGAACTGGTGCGGGGGATCAAGATCACAGAATACTGCGATCAGGCGAATCTCCCGACCGCGGAGCGGCTCGCGCTCTTCATCGCGGTCTGTCAGGCGGTGCAGCACGCCCATCAAAAGGGCGTCATCCACCGCGATCTGAAGCCCTCGAACATCCTCGTCACCCTGCACGACGGCGTGCCGGTGCCGAAGGTCATTGACTTCGGCGTGGCCAAAGCGACGCAGGCCCAGCGG
>JBDUAL010000473.1:0-2501 GCA_040004685.1 Anaerolineaceae bacterium
CGGTCTACGAGCACCACCCAGGAAGACGACGTGCTCGAATGGGCGAACGCGAACCTTCCAAGCGACTCTACCCAAGTTCTAAGCTGAGGGCCTCCGCAACTCGAACTCCTGTCTCTTGCGTCACCTACTGAGACTAAGTATCATTCCATCCCATCACCAACGATACGAAGTATCAAGACCAGGGGGCCCCGATGCGCCGAACCTTCCTTCTTGGCGTTGCCGTCATCACACTCCTGTTGATCGCCTGTGGGAGCGGAGACGATTCCACCAGCGGATCAGGAATCAAAGTTGTCGCCACCACCACCCAAATCGGAGCATTGGCAAGGGCTGTCGCGGGAGACAAGGTCCAGCTGGCGACCCTTCTGCAGGCCGGCGCCAGCGCCCACGACTACGAGCCGGATCCCTCCGCGCTCAAAAAGATAAGCGCGGCAGGGCTGGTCCTGAAGAATGGCATCGGGCTGGACGATTGGCTGGACAAGTCCATCAAGAGCGCGGGCGGCGCAAGATCGGTTGTCCTCGTGACGAAGGGCATAGTCACCTCCAAAAGTCAGGCCGGGGACGAAGATGACCCGCACGTCTGGCACGATCCCAAGAATGTCAAAATCATGGTGGACAACATTGCCGAGGCGTTCAGCGACGCCGACCCGACGAACGCCGCTACGTTCAAAGCGAATGGCGCTGCGTATAACCTCAAGCTCGACGCCGCCGATAAAGAAGCACGCTCGCTCATCGAATCCATCCCGGCGGCCAACCGGAAGATGGTGACGAACCACGATGCATTCGGCTATTTCCTTCGCGCCTACGGGCTTGCGTTCGTCGGCGCCGTCATCCCCAGCACGTCGTCCGAGGCGCAGCCGTCAGCGAAGGACTTGGCGTCGCTTCAAGAACTGATCAAGCGCGAGGGCGTGAAAGCGATCTTCGCTGAGGAGGAGATCGACCCTAAAGTAGCTCGCGAGATCAGCAAGGATACCGGTGTGAAGATCGTGGATAACTTGTACGCGGATTCCCTCGGCAAGCCCGGTTCCGGCGCCGACACCGTCGATGGGATGATTGTGAGCAACGCGAAAAAAATTGCGGAGGCGCTAAGGTGACCATGGCCAAAGCCCCAGGTTCGCCGCCGCATTCACTCGCAGACCCCGCGGCCCTCCATCTGCGGGATATCGAGGTGAGCTACGGTTCCAGCGTGGCCCTGCGGGGAGTGAATGCGGACATCGCGCCCGGAATGATTGCGGGCGTCATCGGGCCGAACGGGAGCGGGAAGAGCACCCTCCTGAAGGCGATCGCCGGGGTGCTCCCGGTGTCGCTTGGAACGATCCGGCTGGGCGACACCGACATCCGGCAGCACGCGGCGCGCGTTGCCTTCGTCCCGCAACGTGAAGAGGTGAACTGGGACTTCCCGGTGAGCGCGCGCGACGTGGTGTTGATGGGGCGCTACCGCACGAAGGGTTGGCTCCGTCGGACCGGCGCTGCCGATCGCAGAATGGCTGACGCCGCCCTCGAACGGCTTGGACTGCAAGGAATGGGCGAACGTCACATCAGCCAATTCAGCGGTGGCCAACAACAGCGGATTTTCCTCGCCCGGGCGATGGTCCAAGAGCCTTTGCTGGTGCTTCTCGATGAGCCCTTCAGCGGTGTCGATGTCACGAACCGCGCGATCTTTCACGAGACGATTCGCGAGTTGGCCAGTCGTGGGATCATCGTCATGATTGCAACCCACGAACTCGCCGAGGTGCAGCAGACGACTGACCTCGTGCTCTGTCTAAACCGCCAGATGATCGCTTTCGGACCCACGGCAACGACGTACACGCCCGTCAACCTCCGCGCCACGTTTGGTGGGCAGGTGGCGGTCTTTGAGGCGACGGCATGAACTACATAACCGAACCGCTCTCCTACCCGTTCATGCAGCGCGCGCTCATCGAAGTCGCCATCGTTGGCACGCTCTGTGGGCTGATTGGTTGCTTTGTCGTGCTCCGCGGGTTGGCGTTCATCGGTGATGCGCTCGCCCACGCGGTCTTCCCCGGCGTCGTGCTTTCGTACATAGGTGGGCGCAGCATCATGATCGGCGCGTTCGCGTTCGGATTGATCACGGCAGTTGGCATCGGCATCCTCTCGCGCAGCCGTAGGGTGAGCGAAGACTCGGCGATCGGCGTCATCTTTGCAGCGTTCTTCGCGCTCGGCGTCGTGATCATCTCGCGCCAGGGCGGCTTCCGCAAAGACCTTGGCTCGCTGCTCTTCGGCAACATCCTCGGCGTTTCTTCGACTGATGTGTGGGCGACGCTGGTCGTCGCGGTCCTGGTGGTCGCCATCATGGTGGCGTTGCTGAAAGAGTTCACTCTCGTGGCGTTCGACCCGACAATGGCACGCGCGGCTGGCTACCCCGTCTTCGCCCTCGACATCCTGTTGCTCTTGCTCGTCTCCGCGACGATCGTGGTCAGCCTCCAAACCGTCGGGAACATTCTCATCCTAGCGCTCATCGTTACCCCGCCGGCAACGGCGCGGCT
>JBDUAL010000047.1:0-8311 GCA_040004685.1 Anaerolineaceae bacterium
CGATCATCTCGAGCGTCTCAACCTGCCGTACGCGCTCATCCGCGATGATCGTGGCGACCGCCGGGTCGCGCTCCTGAAGTGCAGACATGGGCCCTCCGCTGTGAAACAACCGACTTGGGATGGAATGGAGGTTAGCAGAGGGCCGGGTTGCGGGCAGGTGAGGGACTGGTACAGAAGCTTGCCTCTCCGAAGCGGGCCATGGACGGGCCGTCGATGGAGTAACCATGCGCATCCGGGCGATACCGATACCCGCTCCTTCCCGTAGAATCCCGATATGCTGGAACTGACACAGCGCCTAATGCGCGCAGCCGAAGGCGGGGACCCTGTAGTGCTCGCCGCCGTGCTCGAACCGGGCCCGCTGAAGCTTGAACCCGGGAGCCGAATGCTTACGGAACGCTCCGGTGCGCGCAGGGGCTCGCTGGGGGACGCTCGTCTCGATGAACTGGTCTCGGACTATGCGGCAGCCGCATTTGAGCGGCACGCCGCCGAGACCATCTACGTTGGCGAAAGCGGGCTGACGATCAGAACGGTAGCCGGGGCGACCTCTGTCTATTTGGAAGTGGTGGAATCGAAGCCCGTCTTCCTGGTGGTAGGGGCCGGGCACATCGGACGATCGCTGGCAAAGCTGGCGAACTTCCTGGACTTCCACGTGGCCGTGCTCGATGACCGCGAAGACTTTGCCAACGCCGAGCACCTTCCCGAAGCGGACGAAATCATCTGCGATGACTACGAGGCGGCGATCGACCGCTTCCCGATCGATGCCAACACGACGATCGTGATGGTCACGCGAGGGCATAAACAGGACGAACTGGCGTTGCGGCACTGTATTGGGCGTGGGGCGGGCTACCTCGGGATGATCGGCTCGAAGCGCCGCACCGCGGCTGTCCTCGAACACCTGAAAGCCGAAGGCTTCGTGCCGGAGGAGTTGGCCAAGGTACGCACGCCGATCGGGCTGGACATCGGCGCCGAAACGCCGGAGGAGATCGCAATCAGCATCATGGCCGAGGTGATCCTGCGCCGTCGCGGTGGGAGTGGCGGGCCTATGTACCGCCGGCGGGCAAGCGGAACGCCAACTTCTTAGGACCAGCGCTCGCGCCGACGGGCTTCATTCGAGGCTATTTCGAGCGGTAGGGTAAGATAGCCTCGTGGATGGATTCACGGTTTCCGATATCCCGGCGTTGCGTTCTCCGATTGTCGTTATGGCGTTCACTGGCTGGAGCGATACTGGCACGGTCACCACCGATACGGCGCAGCGCTTAATTGACGGCTACAAGGCCGAGCGCTTCATTACGGTGGATGCGGAAGACTATTTTGACTTCACCGAAACCAGGCCGATGGTGGAGATGGACCAGTTCGGCGGGCGTCACATCAAGTGGCCACGGAACGAGGCGTTCGCCGCACAAGTGCCAGAGGCCGGCCATGACATCATCATCGTTATCGGCACCGAGCCGAACCTGCGCTGGCGGACGTTCTCGGAGAAGCTCTCAGAGGTCATTGCCGCGCACGCGCCATCCATCGTCTGCACGCTGGTCGCTCGGCCGGCGGCCACGCCGCACACCCGGCCAGTGCCAGTCACCGGGTCTTCGGCTGATGCGGCGCTCGCCGCGAAGTATGGCCTTGGGCGCTCCATGTACCAGGGACCGACAGGCATCCTTGGCGTCCTGCACGACTCCCTGCGGCGGCGCGGCGCACCGCTGATCAGCCTTGCCGCCGGCGTCCCTCACTACTTAAACGTGGATGAGAACCCGCCGGCCACGATCGCCCTGCTCAAGGCGCTTGCGCCCGTCCTCGGCCCGATGCCGCCAATGGGTGACCTTGAATCCGAAAGGGAGCGATTCGTGAAGCGCGTGGAAGAAGCGTCCAGCGGTGATGACCAGATTGGCGCGTACGTCCACACCCTCGAAGAGCATTACGGCGAAGTCGACGATGAGACCGACCCTGATGGAGGAGATCTGCCTTCCGCCGATGATATCCTCCGCGACGTAGAAGATTTTCTTCGCGGCGGAAACGACAGGTAGCAGGAGGCACCACCATGGCCGTTACATCTCTTCTTTGGAAGCTGGCATCCCCGTACGACGCCTATGTATCACACGTCGCGCGGCTGAACGAAGCGATTTCACGGGTGCGCTTCTCCAGCGAACGCGCTCTGGGTTATGAAGCAGGGCTACAGAGTTCGGTGCGGTTCGTACCGGGCCAGGGCGACCCGATCGCGCGGGCCAAGCGGTTCCGTGAACAGATGGGTGAGGCTGCCGGGAGCATGTCCGATGAGGAGTTCGAGGACTTCCTCGCCCACCTCGGAGGCGGCAGCACGGCCGATGTTGAGGTAGACCGCGCGAAGGCGTTCTCTCGCATGGGACAGAGCACGCGCGGCCTGGAAGAGTACTTCTCGGCCGCCGCGCGAGAGCTCGCACTGCTCGAATCGCGCGGCTATTCCCCCAGTCGCCCAGACGTAGCGCGCCAGCTTCGCGACAACGATCTGCCGCTGACGACGGTCGCAGAGTACCGCCACCTGTTGCACCAACTCGGTACGCGCGTGGGCCAAAAGGTCTAGCCCTCCCCAATGGATGCGCGTCGCCCGGAGCCTGGCTCGAAGCTGGTCTACTCGACTGATGGCGGACGCCTGCGCCCGACACTGAGCCCGCACAATCGCAAAGTCGTGACGGGGATCCCGCCGCAGCCTCAGCGCCCCGGCAGTCCTCCAGATGATGGCGTGGTGCGGGTGCAGCGCGACAAGCGCGGCCGAGGCGGCAAGACGGCAACGACGATCACTGGCCTTCCCGGCAGCGACGCCGAGATCGACGCCCTGCTCAAGACGCTGAAGCAGCACTGCGGCGCGGGCGGGACCCGCGAAGGGCGGGTGTTGGCCATCCAGGGCGATCAACGCGAGCGGCTCATGGAAAAGTTGGCGGCCCTCGGCCACAAACCGCGCCTCGCTGGGGGTTAGCGGCAAGACGAACTGTTTCGGGTGCATTTCGGTCGCGTGACGCAACCTTCACGAATCGAGTCCGGTTCTTGGTGCGCCGTGAAACATCCTCGTAACGCGCCCGAAATTCGATAGAAACGTCGACTCCGTACTTTGCGCACACCGGCGCCAACACGGGCGACCTCCCGTGCTGGTGTTCAGGGTCATGGAGGACGACGAACCTAATGGATAACCCGATAGACAGCGGAAACACAGCGTGGGTCCTGGCAGCCTCAGCGATGGTGCTTTTCATGACCCCCGGTCTCGGCTTTTTCTACGGCGGCCTGACCCGCAACAAGAACGTCCTCGCCACGATCATGCAATCGTTCATCACGACCGGCGTGGTGGCGATCCTCTGGGTGACGATTGGTTACTCGCTCGCCTTCGGCCCGGACCAGGGCCTCGGCCTGATCGGCAATTTCGATTGGATCGGCCTGAAGGACGTGGGTGCGTCGCCGGGCGGCCCGAACGGCGCCATCTACGGTGTGGGGATTCCACACCTTCTCTTCATGACCTTCCAACTGATGTTCGCGATCATCACGCCAGCGCTGATCACCGGGGCGTTTGCTGAGCGCGCCAAATTCGGCCCCTTCCTGATCTTCACGGCGCTCTGGTCGTTGCTCGTGTACGTACCGGTCGCTCACTGGGTGTTCGCCTACGACGGTTGGCTGAGCGCCTTTAGCACCAACGCCGATAAAGCAGCCCAGGGCCTGAACGCGCTGGACTTCGCAGGCGGGCTCGCTATCCACGTCAACGCGGGTTTCGCGGCAATCGCGGCAGTGCTGGTCTTTGGCAAGCGCCGAGGCTACGGGTCGATCCCGATGGAGCCGCACGACATCACGATGGTGGTCCTCGGCGCGGCGATTCTCTGGTTCGGCTGGTTCGGATTCAACGCCGGCAGCGCCGGTGGCGCCACCTCCCAGGCGGTGTACGCGTTTGTGAACACCGCCGTTGCTGCTGCTACGGCAGGATTGCTCTGGACACTTGTCGCCTGGAAGCACAGCGGCAAGCCAACCGTTGTGGGCGTGGCATCAGGAGCGGTGGCCGGTCTCGTCGCGATTACGCCGGCCTCGGGCTACGTTGAGCCAATGGAAGCGATCGCGATCGGGGCGATCGCCGGGATGCTCTGCTACGGCGCGGTGGTGCTCCGTTCCAAGCTGTCATTTGATGACTCGCTGGACGTTGTCGGCGTTCACGGAGTGGGCGGTATGTGGGGCGCCATCGGCACGGGTCTGTTCGCCAGCAGCGCCGTGAGCGGCCTCTCCTATGCCGATGGGGCGTTCCACGGCAACTGGAACCGCCTGACCGACTCGCTCATCGGCATCGGCGCGATCGGCGCGTACTCGTTCATCATGACGTTCATCCTCCTCAAAGTGCTCGACCTCACGATTGGCATTCGGGTCTCTGAGGACGAGGAAGAGTTGGGCCTCGATATCACCCAGCATGGGGAGCGCGCCTACACTTCTGACGAAGGCGGCGTGCCTCTGGGCCAGGGCCCCATCCTTCCCGCACCACCGTTCGCCTACACTGCGACGACGACGCCCACACCGGGCAAAATGACCTAGAGGAGGGCAACGTGAAAAAGATCGAGGCCATTCTGAGACCAGAAAAATTGAACGACGTGAAGCAGGCGCTGGACGACCTTGGTTTCCACGGGATGAACTTCACCCAGGTCACGGGGCGCGGATCGCAACGTGGCATCGTCCACCAGGGACGCGGCGGCGAGACCGTGACCGTGGACATGCTGCCGAAGGTGAAGATGGAAGTTGTGGTCTCGGACCAGGCCGTGGAGCGCGTTGTCGACGCCATTATTGGTGCTGCGCACACGGGCAACATCGGCGACGGAAAGATCTTCGTGATGCCCGTGGACGAAGCGATCCGGGTGCGCACAGGCGAACGCGGCGACGTAGCGGTGTAGGCCCGAAGGCGGGGGCCTCTGAGGCTGCTACATCGGGGGGACATGAGCGTTATCACGATCGGCGAAGGCGGAATGATCCGCATCCCTGGGGAGATCCTGGAACGGACACACCTGAAAGAAGGTGCGCCCGTTTCGTCGCACGTCTCGGAGGACGGAGAGATCGTCATCCAGGCGGAGGAGCCGGATCCTGACCAGGCGTGGTTCTGGACCCAGGAATGGCAGAGGAAAGAGCGCGAGGCGGACGAGGACATCGCGGCGGGGGGAGTGACCGGCCCCATGACGGATAAGGGTTCATGGCGGAGCTTGAGCGGCTCCACGGCCAGGCGGGTAAGTGGTGCCCAGCTACTCGGTAACCACGACATCTTCGGGAACCGTACTCCGCTCACCAAACAGTGCTCGCCAGCGCACGTTGCCAATCGCGCCCTCGCTGATCGTCGGCGCCGCTGACCCGTTCAATTCGAAACGGTAGGATCGGCCGGTGGACAGCCGCCTCACCCGCAACATCCAGCTTTTGCAGGCCTTCTGGTTCCTGCGCGATTTCCAGCTCTGGATCCCGGTCTGGATCGTGTTCCTGACGATCGAGCGGGGATTCTCGCTGACGGAGATCACCGCCGCCGAAGGTCTCTACCTTGTCGGAATCGTTTTCCTGGAAGTGCCGACGGGCGCGGTTGCGGATCGCTATGGCCGGTCGCTTTCGTTGGCACTGGGTGCGTTCGGTCTCGGGCTGGCAGTGTTGGTCTTTTCGGTTGCGAGCTCCTTCGCGGTGTTGCTTGTCTCGTTCCTCCTCTGGTCGGTGGCGCACACGCTGATGTCTGGAGCGGACATGGCGCTGTTGTTCGACACGTTGAAGCTTGGCAACCGCGAATCGGAGTACGAACGGCTGGCGGGGCGCGGATCGGCGCTCAGCTGGGCTGGCGCCGGGATCGCCACGCTGCTCGGCGGCCCCGTGGCGGCGTTCGTCGATACGCGCTTCACGATGTTTCTTGGGGCGGGCACCTGTGTACTTGCGGCGATGGTGGCGTTGGCGTTGTGGGAGCCTCCGCAGCCGCACGGCACAGGACCGCACACTCCCTACATCGCTTCCATTCGGTCGGCCTTCCACGAAATGTGGCGCGTGCCAGCGGTTCGCGCGGTGGTACTGCTCGCCGGAAGCTCAATGGCCGCGCTTGTCGCCAGTCACTATCTGATCCAGCCCTACCTGATAGAGCGCGGCGTGGAAGTTGGCACGCGATTCTCGCTGCTACAGGTGCCGATCTTCCTCGCGGGCTTTGCCGGGTCGATGTTCGCGGCGCGCATCGGCGTGCGGATCGGCACGAAGCGCGCGCTGATTGGGCTGCCCCTCGTGGGGGTCGCGGCGTACTTGCTGTTGGCAGTCACGCCAGGCCTCGCAGGGTACGCTGCCTTCCCGTTACTGATCGCGCTCGGGTCCGCGATTCAGCCGATCTCCAGCGGGTTTGTGAACCGCCGCATCAGTTCAGAACGACGCGCGACCGTGCTCTCGATCCAGGGGATGGTGCACAGCCTGACGCTCGCTGCGCTCGCCCCCGCCGTCGGTTTCGCGACGGACGAATCGGGCACCGGGGCGGCGTTTATGGTCGGCGGCGTGATGACGATGAGCGCCGTCTTGCTCTTCGGTCCCTGGCTGCTCGCTCAGCGCGGCGCTGGCCGGCCACCCCTCTTGGAAGGCGAAGCAGCCGGTTGAGCGGGGGCGCTAGAATGTCGCGGGCCACGTCTCCGGTTTGGCCGGGGCTGTAACAAGAACTTCACGGTGAAGCAGCCTCGAAAGTGATGCCTTCACCCGTGAAAAACCTCACAATGACTTAACACGTTCGAATCAAAGCGAGGAACAGCATTCCATGACTCCTGAAGAGATCAAAGGCTTCTGTACCGCCAACGGCGTCCGCTTCGTCGATGTCAAATTCGCTGACCTGTTCGGCCAGTGGCAGCACCTGACTCGTCCTATCCATGAACTGAACGACTGGACCAGCTACGAAAACTCGCCGTGGCGCAACGGCTACGGCTTCGATGGCTCCAGCATCCGCGGCTTCCAAAAGATCGAGGAGTCCGACATGCTCCTTGTCCCGGATCCGGACTCGGCCATCATCGACCCGGCCATTCAGTCGCCGACGATTTCGGTGATCTGCGACATTGAAGACCCGGTCACACGTCTGCCCTACAGCCGTGACCCGCGCTACGTGGCACGCAAGGCTGAGCAGTACGTGAAGGATTCGGGCGCCGGCGACACCGTCTACATTGGCCCCGAGCTTGAGTTCTTTGTGTTTGATGAAGTGCGCTTCGGCGGAGACCAGCACTCGGCCTTCTACTCGGTAGATTCGGACGAAGGGATCTGGAACAGCGGGGCGGATTCGACTCTCACGGGCGGTCTCAACCAGGGCTATCGACCGCGCTACAAGGAAGGCTACTTCCCCGTTAGTCCGCACGATACGATGACCGACATCCGCAACGAGATGGTCGAGATCATGGAGGCCTGCGGCATCCAGATCGAACTGCATCACCACGAAGTGGCGACCGCCGGCCAGGGCGAAATCGACATGCGTTTTGACACGCTGACGAAGATGGCCGACAAGGCGATGCTCTACAAGTACATCGTCAAGAACGTGGCGAAGAAGCACGGCAAGGTGGCGACGTTTATGCCGAAGCCGCTCTTCCAGGACAACGGTTCGGGCATGCACACTCACCTCTCCATCTGGCGGGACGGTACGAACCTGTTTGCGGGCGACCAGTACGCGGGCGTCAGCCAGATGTGCCTCGCTTACATCGCCGGCCTGATCAAGCACGGCAAGGCCCTGATGGCCCTCTGCGCACCGACCACGAACAGCTACAAGCGGCTGGTGCCTGGCTACGAAGCGCCGGTCAACCTTGTGTACAGCGCGCGCAACCGTTCGGCCGCCTGCCGCATCCCGCTGGTCAGCCCGGATCCGCGTCAGAAACGTGTCGAGTTTCGTCCCCCAGATCCGACGGCGAACCCGTACCTGGCGTTCTCAGCTGTCCTGCTGGCGGGTATGGACGGGATCAAGAACGGCTGGGATCCGGGACCGCCACTGGATAAGACGAACCTCTTCGACCTCAGCCCCGAGGAGTTGAAGAACATTCCGACGGTCGCGCAATCGCTCGAAGGTTCGCTCCAAGCGCTTGAAGAGGACCACGACTGGCTGCTGCAGGGCGGCGTCTTCACTCCCGACCTGATCGAAACGTGGCTCGCCTATAAGTACGAGAACGAAGTGGACCCGATTCGCATGCGGCCGCACCCGCACGAGTTCCACATGTACTTCGACGCGTAAGTATCGGACGCCAAACCACAAAGAAGGGGTTTGCCGATTTCGGTGACCCCTTCTTTGTGGTCTTACAACACTCCGCATCGCGAACCTTGAAGTCTTGGCCAAAACACCGCCGGGATCTAGGCCTTGCCT
>JBDUAL010000048.1:0-8151 GCA_040004685.1 Anaerolineaceae bacterium
CCTCCGAACCGGTCGCCACCGAAGGGCACCGGCTAGCGCGATTCTACGCGCAACCGCGGGGCACAACCGTTGGATCCTGGTAAGCCCGCGAGAGCACTCAGGATGGTAGTTTGGTAGATACACCGCGGCACTGCGCCGATAGCCCGCCAACAGGTAGAGTAACGAGCCCAAGCGCACCAACGCCGTGTCGCTTTCCTGAGGAGATACCGATGGTCAGTCCCATGGTCCAACCCATCACCCGAGCGCTTATGGAGGCTGGCCAGAGCGTGTGGCTGGATTACATCCGCCGTGGCCACATCCTATCCGGCGCGCTCGCGAAGATGGTGGACGACGGCTGGATCACCGGCATGACATCCAATCCTTCGATCTTCGAAAAGGCGATAGCCGGGTCAACTGACTACGACGAGGCGCTCGCTGCGCTCGCCACCCAACGCGGGATCACGCCATACGACGCGTTCGTCTCGCTCGCCGTGGAGGACATTCGCGCTGTCGCCGATATTCTGCGACCAATCTACGACCGTACTTCTGCGAAGGACGGCTATGTTTCTCTGGAGGTTCCACCCGGGATTGAAAGCGACACGGCGGCAACGGTATCGGAGGCGAAGCGGCTGTTCGCCCTGGTCGACCGGCCGAACGTGATGATCAAAGTTCCGGGCACACCCGAGGGGAATCGTGCCGTGGAGGAGCTGATCGCTGACGGGGCGAACATCAACATCACCTTGCTGTTCAGTACTTCCGCCTACGAGCGGACTGTTGAGGCGTACATCAGCGGCCTTGAGCGGCGACTGGCGCAGGGGCTCCCGCTCGCTGGGATTGCAAGCGTCGCGTCGTTCTTCGTCTCTCGCGTGGATACGGCGGTTGATCCGTTGCTTCCCAAAGGCTCGCCGTTGTTGGGTAAGGCAGCTATCGCCAACGCGCGCCACGCCTACGGACTCTTCCAGAAGTTCTTTTCCGGCCCACGCTGGGAGAAGCTGGCGGAGGCTGGGGCGATGGTTCAGCGTCCGCTTTGGGCGTCCACCGGGACGAAGAACGCAGCATACTCGGACATTCTCTACGTGCAGGAACTGATCGCCGCGGAGACCGTCAACACCATGCCAGAAGCGACGCTTCTGGCGGTCCTCGACCACGCGAAGGTGGCCGACACCGTATCCCCGAACCTGGCGCGGGCCGAAGAGGAGCTTGCCGCGCTGGCCAAGGCGGGCGTGGACCTGGACGCAGTCACCGCGAAGCTCCTCACCGACGGGCTCGCTGCGTTCGAGAAGGACTTTCAGAAACTGCTCGGGCAGGTTGATGCCGCTCTGGCACGTGCGCGTGTTGGCCCCGCACCATCCTTCGAGAGCCTTGGCACACTCGGCCCTGCCGTTAAGGCGCGGCTCAAGTCCCTACAGTCGGAAAAGGTCGTAGCGCGAATCTGGGAGCGGGACTACACGGTCTGGAAGGACGACCCTGCGGAGCTGAGTAACCGCCTCGGCTGGCTCACGGTCGGCGACGAGCTGGCCACTGAGACCGGGGACCTGAAGCTGTTCGCTGAGAGCATCGCCGGACACGGGTACACCACGGCGGTGCTGCTCGGTATGGGGGGATCGAGTCTCGCCCCGGAGGTGCTGTTCTCAACGTTTGGTTCGGCGCCACGTGCTCTCACTCTCAAGGTGCTGGATAGCACGGACCCGGAGCAGATCCTCGCTCTCGAAGAGTCGGTCGACCTCGAGAAGACACTGTTCATCGTGGCCAGCAAGTCCGGCAGCACCATCGAGACTCTCAGTCAGTTCGCCTACTTCTGGGAGAAGATTCCCGACGGTCGCCATTTCGTCGCGATCACTGACGCGGGCACAGCGCTGGCCGCTCTCGGCCGCGAACACAACTTCAGGCGCGTCTTTGAGAACGAGCCGGAGATCGGTGGACGCTACTCGGCGCTAAGCCATTTTGGTATGGTTCCGGCCGCACTGATCGGCGTAGACGTTCAACGCCTTCTCGAGCACGCCCACGACATGGCGAGTGCCTGCGGGGCAGCCGTTCCCGCCGTCGAAAACGCTGGCGCCTGGTTAGGAACGGTGATCGCCGAAAGCGCGCTGGCCGGACGCGACAAGCTAACCCTCGTGCTGCCGGCGGCGCTCTCCACCCTGGGCTATTGGATCGAACAACTCGTGGCGGAGTCAACCGGTAAGGAGGGCCGTGGCATCGTGCCGATCGAAGGCGAAACGCTCGGAGACCCTTCGGTTTACGGAGACGACAGGCTCTTTGTAGCGATCGGTGACAACCCCGCACTCGCCGCGCTCGAAGCCGCTGGACATCCTGTCGTCCGGTTGTCGTACACGGATCCGTACCAGTTGGGTGGAGAGTTTTTCCGGTGGGAGTTCGCAACCGCCATTGCCGGGAGGGTGCTCCAGATCAACCCGTTCGACCAACCCAACGTGCAGGCGGCGAAGGACGCGACTGCCGCAATCCTCAACGGCCAGGCAGGCAATGCCGCAACGCCGAGCCTGGCCGAAACGCTTGCCACAGTGGAGGCCGGGGACTATGTCGCAATCACGGCTTATCTCCCGCGAAACGCCGAAACGATCGCCGAGCTTGATGCCATTCGACTGAAGCTGCGCGACCGCTACCACGTCGCGACGACGGTTGGATTCGGCCCGCGATTCCTGCACTCGACTGGCCAGTTGCACAAGGGGGGCCCCAACAACGGTGTGTTCATCCAGGTTGTTGCGGATGAGCAACCCGATCTGTCCATTCCCGGCAAGCCGTTTACCTTCGGGCAGTTGAAGGCCGCACAGGCTCTGGGCGACTTGTCTTCACTAACGGGACTTGGCCGGCGAGCGACGCGCGTAACGCTTGGCCAGCTCCAAGACGGGCTGGCCGAATGACCACGAGTGACCAGGACACGATCGACGCCAAGTCTCCCGGCCAGATGACGATCGCAATGGTCGGGCAAGGCCGTATGGGTGCAGGCATGACCAAACGCTTGCGCAAGGGTGGGCACGAAGTCGTTGCGTTTGACCGGAATCCTGAGTTGTCGGATGTCGCCTCGTTGCAGGAAATGGTGGAGCGATTGCCCTCGCCCAAGGTGGTCTGGCTTATGGTCCCTTCGGGCATCATCACACAATCGACGTTGGAGGACGTGGCGGCCCTGCTTTCGGCCGGAGACATCGTCATCGACGGCGGGAACAGTTACGTGAAAGATACCGTTCGCCGGGGGAAGGAGCTGGCAACGCGCGGCATCAGCTACGTGGACGTGGGTACTTCTGGCGGAATCTGGGGATTTGAAAACGGCTTCTGCCTGATGGTTGGGGGAGACCGCAGCGTTTTCGACCACGTCGAGCCGATCTTGAAGTCCCTGGCGCCAGAAGATGGCTATGCCTACGTCGGCGGCGCGGGCGCCGGTCACTACTCCAAAATGGTGCACAACGGCATTGAGTACGGAATGCTACAGGCGTACGCGGAAGGCTTCGACCTGCTTCAGGCCGCCGAAGAGTACGACTTCGACCTCCATCAGATCTCGTCGCTCTGGAACCACAGCAGCGTGGTCCGAAGTTGGCTGCTCGAACTCGCCGAACGCGCGTTTGAGGCAGATCCGAAGCTTAACGAACTGAAGGCGTACGTCGATGACTCTGGCGAGGGCCGCTGGACAGTGCTGGAGGCTGTGGAACGCGGCGTCAACGTGGGCGTGCTGGCGCAAGCGCTGTTCGCGCGGTTTACCTCGCGTGAGGAGAATCCGTTCTCCATGCGGGTTATCGCCGCCTTGCGCAACGAGTTCGGCGGCCACGCCGTCAAGCGCTCGTGAGCCTCGACCCACCTTCGGCGCAGGACATCATCATTGTTGGAGCGTCCGGGGACCTGGCGCGACGGAAGCTGCTACCCGCCCTCTACAATCTGCACCTAGGCGGTCTGTTGCCCGCGAAAGGCGCGATCATTGGGTACGCACGAGGCGAACTCACGAACGCGGAGTTCCAAACGCTCGCCCGGGACGCCGTCAAACAATTTTCGCGCGCGAAAGTGACGGTCAAAGACTGGTCGGCGTTCTCCAAGCGGCTTTCGTACGTCTCAGGAACTGTGGAGGGTCTGGCGGGAGTGAAGCGACTCTGTGCCTTCCCGGAGCGGCTCATCTACCTGGCGGTTCCGCCTTCATCCTTCGAAGCGACCATCCGCGCACTCGGTGAAGCGAGTTTGGTCGAAGGCACCCGGCTGGTGGTCGAGAAGCCGTTCGGCCACGACCTCGCAAGCTCCCGTGAGCTGAATACCACCGTCCACGGCGTGTTCGCAGAGAAGCAGATCTTCCGCATCGATCACTACCTGGGCAAAGAGACTGTGCAGAACATTCTCGTGTTTCGCTTCGGGAACTCGGTGTTCGAGCGGGTGTGGAATCGCGACGCGATCGACCATGTCCAGTTCACTGTTGCTGAGGCTATCGGTATAGAAGGGCGCGGCGCCTTCTACGAAGAGACGGGCGCGTTGCGAGACATCCTTCAGAACCACGTACTACAGGTGCTTGCAATGTTGACGATGGAGCCGCCGCCCTCCTTCGCACCGGAAGCGGTGCGGGATGAGAAATACAAACTCTTCCAGGCGATGCGCCCGCTGACGCCCGGCGATATTGTACGCGGGCAGTACGCCGCCGGAAGCGTGAACGGCAAGCGAGTGGCCGGCTACCGCGACGAGGTGGGCGTGAACGCAAACTCGCAGACCGAGACGTTCGCGGCGCTGCGGCTGCACATCGATAACTGGCGGTGGTCGGGCGTGCCGTTCTTCCTGCGTACGGGGAAACGGCTGCCGCTCCGTCGCACAGAAGTTACTGTGGTCTTTCGCAAGGCCCCGGTACCCTTTTTCGCGGGAACCGGCGTGGACGCGCTCGATCCGAACGTGTTGACCATCTCCATTCAGCCAGAAGAGTCTATCCAGTTCAAATTTCTTGCCAAGGTGCCAGGTCCGGAGATTGCCGTCCAACAGGTTGACATGGGCTTCTGCTACGACGGGGCATTCAAAGTGAGGCCGGCCGAGGCCTATGAGCGGCTCCTGCACGACGCCATGGATGGCGACCAAACACTTTTCGCGCGCGCGGACAGCGTCGATCGGGCGTGGGAGGTGGTCGAGCCGATTCTCGGCGCCCTGCCTGCGGTGTACCTCTACCCCGCAGGGAGCTGGGGCCCGCCCGAGGCGGACACATTCATAGCGCCACGTGCCTGGGGCGCGCAGTAGCTACGAATCTTCGCCACCTATATCCGCGTGGCTGCGAGGTTGGTGGTCGCTCGCTCGCAGGTCGCCGGTCGCGTGTCAAGGGTGTTGCTGCTTGCGGAAGGAGCGCAGGCGTGTCAACGTGCGCCCACACCCAACCAGGAGATTCGAAATGAAACTGGGAATCAGCATCGGCTACTCAGGGGCGGACCTACGCCTGCCGATCGAAACCGTCCTCCATGCCGAGGAATTGGGCTACGATTCGGTCTGGACCGCCGAGGCGTACGGCTCGGATGCCGTGAGCCCACTCGCCTACATCGCCGCGTTGACGAAACGGATTCGGCTCGGGACGGGGATCATGCAGCTCGCCGGCCGCGCCCCGGCAATGTGCGCAATGCAGTGCGCGACGGTCGATGCACTGGCTGGCGGGGGGCGCTTTATCGCTGGACTCGGAGTCTCCGGACCGCAGATTGTCGAAGGCTGGTATGGCCAGCCGTGGGGACGCCCGTACTACCGGCTGCGCGACTACGCAACGATCATGAAGAAGGTGTTCGCTCGCCATGAGCCGGTGACGCACGACGGCAAGGAGTTTTCGTTGCCGTACACCGGGCCGGGCGCGATGGGGATCGGGAAGCCGCTGAAGAGCATCCTCCACATGAACCCCGACATCCCGATCTGGCTCGGGAGCGGCACCGAGACGAATGTCCGCCTCGCGGCGGAGGTTTGCGACGGGCTGTTGCCGCTAGGCTATGTGCCGGACACGGCCCCGATGTACAAGCCGTGGATTGAAGAAGGTTTCAAGCGCGCGGGCAACGGCAAGTCATGGAAAGACTTCGAGGTCCAAGCCAGCTGCCAGGTGACCGTCACCGATGACGTGCGGGATGCGTTTCGGAAAATGAAGCCAACGATCGCACTCTACGTGGGCGGGATGGGCCACAGCAACAAGAACTTTCACAACGACATGATGGTGCGCCGCGGTTACGGCGACGCTGCGAAGACGATCCAGGAGCTCTACCTTGCCGGTCGCAAGGGTGAGGCAATCGAGGCGGTGCCTGATGAGTTCTGTGACGATGGCTCGCTCGTTGGTACGCCGGCGCGCATTCGCGAACGCTACCGCGCCTGGGAGGACTGCGGCGCGACCGGGCTCACGATCAACGGAAACCAGCAGGCGATTGAACTGATGGCCGAAATCACCGGCGCGAAGAGGGGCAACCGCAGTTAATTCGTGGCCGCTCCAATACCGGTTGCCGAACTTGAGGTGAACCCATGCCTTCCCCAGAACGCTCCGAAGACGACGCCGGATTCGCTGGCAAGGTAGCGATCGTCACTGGTGGCGGCGCCGCGGACGATGGCATCGGCAACGGGCGCGCGGCCGCTATCCTGCTGGCCCGTTCAGGCGCCAGCGTGCTCGTCGTTGACCGCCGCCTCGAATTGGCCGAACGCACCGTCGAGATGATCGGAGCGGACGGCGGAAGCGCTGCCGCCTACGCAACCGACGTGACCGACGAAGGCTCATGCGAACAGCTGATCAACCACGCGACGGAGCGCTTCGGCCGACTCGACTTCCTCGACAACAACGTCGGCATCGGCAGCCGGGGAACTGTCGTCGAAGAGCGGGCGGAAACCTGGCGGCGGGTGATGCAGGTGAACGTCGAAAGTATGTTCCTCGTTTCCAAGTACGCGATCCCGGCGATGCTGAACAGCGACGGCGGCGGAGCGATCGTCAACGTCGCCTCAATCTCGGCGCTGCGGCCGCGGGGCCTGACGGCCTACTCGGTCTCGAAAGGCGCCGTCATCGCACTGACGAGGGCGATGGCTGTCGACCACGGGCGGGACGGCATTCGCGTGAACTGCGTGGCGCCTGGCCCGGTGTTCACACCCATGGTTTCGGCCGGCGGTATGAGCGATGCTGCCCGCGACCAACGGCGCAAGGCTTCGTTGCTCGGTATCGAGGGCACGGGCTGGGATGTCGGCAATGCAGTCCGTTTTCTTCTTTCGGCCCAGGCCCGCTACATCACCGGTCAGGTGCTGGTGGTGGATGGGGGCGTGACCTTGCTTGGGCCCGCCCGAGCAACCGGCACCGAATAACAAGGAGCAGCCATGGCCCGCGTCCCGTATCTCTCGAAACCTGACCTGAAGCCTGACGACCAGGAGCTTCTCGCCCGCGAGATCAATCTCAACCGGGCGCTGGTGAACAGCCCGAACGCCGCCCGCGCGTTCTCGCGCCTGGGCGGGTTCATCCGCTCGAAGAGCCGCCTGGACCCGCGCTTGCGCGAGATGGCAATCCTGCAGGTGGGCTACCTTGCGAGGTCGCCTTACGAGTACTCCCATCACATCAAGATCGGGCGGGAATTTGGGGTAAGTGACGACGACATCCGGGCGATTACTGCTGAAACCGCGGGCGCGTCCACGTCGCTCGACGCGTTGACGAAGGCTGTGCTCGATGCTGCCCGCGAGATGACGACGGAGCTAAAGGTTTCGGACGCCACCTTCGCCACACTCCAACAGGGGCTGGACAACGAGTGTCTGCTCGACCTGGTGATGACGATCTCGTTCTACAACGGCGTCGTCCGCCTGCTCGCGACGCTGCAGATCGACGTCGAAAACGACTATCTGCATTACCTCGACGAGTTTCCGCTTCCAACGAGCTGATCCACAACGATCCGGGCCGCAGAGGAGAGTGCATGGCTGGTTCTTCCAAAGCCACCCTCGACCTCTGGGCATGGCCCCAACGTCGAGGGCGGCAACTGTTCGCAGGAGGACTGGCGCGTTGGGGCCAAATTCGATGAGCGCTAGAGCCGCCGAAGTTGGGCTAGATTCACGAGAGCACACCAAGCGACAGACCGTTCACCGATGACCGGCAGCCTATTGGGCCCCGAGTCTCGAACGGCAACGCGGTTCGGAAGATCCGGCGCGCGTCAACCGAGCTAACCGAGGCGTTCGACGAAGACGTCCATCATGCCGCCGCAGATCTTGTCGTCGCCG
>JBDUAL010000049.1:0-8103 GCA_040004685.1 Anaerolineaceae bacterium
GCAATTTCAGCGAGGCGCTCCACCGGTAGACCCACGGCGCGCGCTGCATCCTCAATGCGGAAGCTGAAGTACTCTGCCGTCACGCCCACCGACTGTAGGCGCTCCATCGCGCCAGGTCGCGTCCGTACGAGTTCATAAACTGATGCGGTGCCGGGAAACTTTACGGTTGTAGTCATTCGAATCACCCCGCGAAAGCTTCGCGCCGTCCTATGTCGGGCTGGTCACAGCCGCATGAACAGCGTGTTAAACAACTTTTGCGAGGGTAAACCCTGAGACGCATGCCGTCAGCCGCAACAACCAAAGCTTCACGCTATTTCTAGGCGCCGCTTACCTCGCCGTGACCAACCACTAGGGCCAACGGCCCTCGGAAGCGGCCGCGACAACCTCATCAGTGTGTTCGCCGAGCTTCGGGGCGGGGCGGCGCAGCTCCCACGGGGTCGCACTAAACTGATACGGCGCACCCGGCATGAGCACTGGTTCTTCGATGCCCTCCCCGGTGACGCCGACGAAGAATCCGCGGTCAGCCCAATGTGGGTCGGCCAGGTTTTCTTCGGGGGAGCGCACGGCGCCCCACGGTTGGCGACGCTCCTGGCCGCCGCGATAGATCGTTTCGGCGTCGTGGGTTGCGATGAAGCGGCCCATCTCCGCCATGATCTCGCCGGCCTCAGGGGCACCGCGGGCCTGCTGGCGCGCTTTCGGGTCATCGAATCTGGGCTCGTCAAAGTTCATCCCAAAGCCCTCGGATTGCAGCCACGTCTTGATCTTTTTCCAACTCGTGTTGTCTGGCCCCACCCCGTAGATGATGATGCCACGCCCGTCGCCGGCCTGGTGCAACCACTCGTCCGTGCGGTGCGCGGCCGCATGGCGGCCTGTCTGGCGAATGACGTCCTGGCGCTTTGAGAACCAGTACGGCAGCCCCACCTCGGTGGTGCTGCTCAGGGCCTCGTGCATCGACGCATCGACGTACTGCCCTTCACCGGTACTGTCGCGAAAGAGCAGCGCCGCGAGAAGTCCCTGGACGGCGTAGTGGCAGGCGGTGTTGTAGCCCTGGTCTCCGTGGCCGCGGATCGGGGGCGCACCCGGGACGTCTTCGCTGTTGTAACCGTTCATCATCATCAGGCCACCGAGGGCGAGCGCCACCAGGTCGGACGACGCGTGGTCCGCCCAGGGACCGTCCTGGCCGAAGGGCGTGAGTGCGCAGTGGATCAATCGAGGGTTGCTTGCGCCGAGGTTCGCGTACGAGAGGCCCAGCCGATCCATCGCGCCCGGCGGCCGGTCATCGATCAGAATGTCCGCCTGCCCCGCGAGGCGCTCGAATACGGCGCGATCGTCGCCGTTAGCTTCGAGGTTGAGCACGACCGAGCGCTTGTTGGTGTTGTGATACCAAAAATTGAGCGAACGGTTCGGCCCCGGAGTGTCCTTCACGAACGGGCCTACAGCGCGCGCCGATGACCCTCCGGGCAACTCAACCTTGATTACGTCGGCACCCATATCGGCGAGCAGCTTGCCGGCCAGTTGCCCCAGCTCGTCGCACCACTCGAGCACCCGCAATCCGGCGAGTGCGCCGCTCACATCAACACCCCAGCGGCGTCATGCTCGGCGATCTCGTCATCCGATAGGCCCAACACCTCGCGGAGAACCTCCGCCGTGTGCTCACCGATGAGCGGTGAAGCGAAGCGAACCTCACCTGGTGAGCGCGAAAGCCGTGGCGTGACGCCGTCCAGGTCGGCGTCGCCGAGTTCGGGGTGCGGGAGTGAAGTCCACCAGTCACGTGCACGGAACTGAGGGTCGCGGTCAAAGCGGTCGCTTGCCTTCTGACAGACGCCCGCTCGCACGCCAGCCGCCTGCAGTAGCTCCATCGCCTCGTAGTCCTCGAACTCTGATGTCCAGTTCTCAATGCGCGTGTCCAGTTCATCCTGGTTTGCGAGCCGCCCAGCGTTCGCGGCGAACTTCGGATCGCGCGCCCAATCGGGCTCGTCCATGGCGCGAACCAGCCCCTCCCATTCGGCCCCGTTCATCACAGCGATCGCGATCCAACGGTCTTCGCCGGCGCACGCGTAGGTCCCATGTGGCGCTACTGCCGGTTCCCACGCGCGGTTGCCCGGGGGCAGCCCCGCGCGACGCCAGCTGCGGCCGTTGACGGTGTAGTCCAGCACCGCCGGACCGGCGAGGACGATGCCTGCCTCCACCTGGGAAATATCGATCTGCTGGCCTTCGCCGGTCACGTTTCGATGGTGGAGTGCCATCATGATGGCGATAGCGCCGTAGTAGCCGGCGGTGTGGTCCATATAGCTGAATCCCCAGCCCGCCGGCGGCTTGCCGGGCAGCCCGGACATCTGCGTGAGCCCGCTAAGCGCCTGGGCGGTAGGCCCGAAGGTGGTGAACGCCTTGTCTCGGCCGCTGTGCCCGAAGCCAGAAATGGCGCAATAGATGATGTCCGGGCGGAGGACTCGCAGTTCTTCGTACCCAAGCCCCCATGAGTCCATCACTCCGCTCGAGAAGTTCTCGATGACCACATCGCTTTTGGCGATCAGCTGCCTGAGCAGGTCCGTACCCATTGGGTGGCGGACGTTGAGCAGGATGCTCTTTTTGTTGCGGTTGAAGTAATTGAAGAATCCCGAGTTGTTCAGGGTGGTGTGGTCGCCCACGATGGGCCGCCCAAAACGGATGGCATCAACCGATTGGCCGTGCTCCACGCGAATCACTTCTGCGCCGAAATCGGCGAGGACGCGCGTGGCTGTTGGCCCGGCGATGATCCATGTGAGATCACAGACGCGGATACCTTGGAGGGGAAGCGGCATGGGGAGATTCTACAGGTCGCTCCGCACCGGCGTTAGCGTCAGCGCCGAGAACCGGCGCAAGCGTAGGATTGGCAAAACACCCCTGCGGGAGGCACTTATGAACGACGCCAACGTCATCGAATCGGATATTTTTGAGGTGATCGGCACGCAGCGAGCGATGCGCCGACTGAAGCCTGACCCGGTTCCGGAGGAGCTGATCAAGAAAGTCATCTGGGCGGCCACCCGCGCACCGAACGGCGGCAACGTCCAGCCGTGGCGCTTCCTTGTGATCACCGACCCAGACAAGAAGCGGGCGCTGCAGCAGATCTACTCGGCCGAATGGACGAAGTACCTTGCGCCGGATAGCGCAGCCACGCCGGTGGAGATGACCGTCGAAGGCACGGCCGCGAAGGCTCGTACGGTGACGGCTGGACAGTACCTTGCAGACCATCTGCACGAAGTCCCAGCGATCATCATCCCCTGCGGATTCCTGTTGGCTGTGAACACTGGCATCGCCAGCGGCTCGAGCATCTATCCCGCAATTCAGAACCTGATGCTCGCCGCCCGCGCACTCGGGCTCGGCACAGTGCTGACGACGCTCCACCGCCACAACGAAGGCGCTGTGCGCCAGCTGCTGGGCATCCCCGAGAACGCGCACTCGGCGGCACTGATCCCGATCGGCTGGCCGATGGGGCGCTTCGGCGCGGGTCCGCGGCTCCCGATCGAGGCGGTCACCTATTGGGACAATTGGGGGGCCAAACGGCCGTGAACTTGGAAATTCGACTGCCGGCTCCGCCATGGGCGTGGTCCAGGGACCGTTAACCTGCGCAATCCGGTAACCACAAGGAAGCTGAAGTTCGACGGTTCGGCGAAGCCCGATTGGTGCGGCGACCTCGTTGACGCCGTCGATGGCCGCTGGCTGGTGGTTTACTACGCCGACCCGCCTCACCGGACGGAGGACGGACACGCAATCGCCCACTGTCTCCGATTCTTTGGCCTGGACCTGCCACTAAGTGTGCTGGTTTCGTTCGACTCGCTCGGGCGGGTGCTCGAATACCAGGGCGATGCCGCGCTCCCAGCCGTAGTGCGAGGACGCGAAATCTCGTTCGTAGACCTTGACCTCGACATCATGGCGGACGCGCGGCTGAACCCAAGACTTCGCGACGAAGGCGCGTTCGCGCAACACTGCGAATCGATGGCCTATCCGCCCGAAATCGCCGCCCGGGCGTGGGAGGGCGTTGGACTCGCCCGAGAGTTGATGGAAGCACGCGTCTGCCCGTTCGATGGCTCTGCCGAGCTTCTGCTTGGACGAATCCTCGCCGCTGAGGGGCCGCTTTAGGCGGCGGCTGTATTGGAGGGACTCTGACGTGCCATCGCAACAGGTGATGATCCGTTTGGGCACGAGCGCCTCCCGGGGCGGATCTCTCCGGCCGAGCCATACGCGCCGCGGTGAGCCGTCGGGACGGTCGATTCGAGACTGGTCCCAGACCTCTTGGATTGCGGGACGTCACCTTCGAACATATGCTGGGCAAAGGATTTCACAAACGAGAGGTCGCTCTCTTGCCTTATTCGATCATTGAAACGTGCATCGGCTGCACGGCGTGCACAAAGCGCTGCCCAACGAACGCAATCACCGGCGAGCGCAACCAGTTGCACGTCATCGACCCCACCCTATGTATAGACTGCGGGGCGTGCGGACTCGTCTGCCCGCCTGAAGCGATCATGGACACCTTTGGCGAGATGTGCCGCTCGCTGAAGAAGAACGAATGGCCAAAGGCGGTGGTCATCGAAGACAAGTGCATCGGCTCCGGCTGCGAGCTTTGCATCAACATCTGCCCGTTCGATGCACTCAGTCTTCAGCACACTGGCCGAATCGATGACTTCTTCGGCGTCAGCGTCGTGGACGAAAAGAAGTGCACGGGCTGCCGTCTCTGCGAAGACGTTTGCGGCTGGGACGCAGTACACATCTTTCCGCTCAAGGACGAGATTCTGAAGCCCTGGGAAGCCCTCTCCGGCGAGGAACAGGTGCTCGTCGTCCAGGCCCGCAGAGCCCGCACCGTCTAACCTCGGCGTTCTAACTCACCCCTCAGAGACAGCCACGCACAAGTGGTGCCCCGTTGGTTCCCCACTCTATCGGGAGCGGAGGAGTTCGTTGATTCGCTGGGCGAGGTCGAAGTCCGTTGCGGTGACGCCGCCCGCGTCATGAGTGGACAGCACCAATTCGACGCGGTTGTAAACGATCCTTAAATCTGGGTGGTGGTCCAGAACTTCGGCGGCCATTGCCACACGGACGACGAAGCCGATCGCCTCGTTATGATCGGCGAACTTCAATTCGCGGGTGAGCGAGCGGTCGTCATCGGCCTTCCAGCCCTCCAGACGTTCCATACGGGCAGCGATCTCGACTCTTGTCAGCGGCGTCCTCAGGTGCGGCCTCCTTGGCGTTCTCTAAACCCCGGATCGGTGCGTAACGGGCAACAAAGCTAGTATGGACTCCCGAATGGCATTTGGTCGGTTAGGCAAGAAACGGGGCGATCGCCGCTGGTTCCTGGGGGCGAGCGGAGCCGCCGCGGGAGCCGTTGGTCTCGCTGCCATCGGCTGCGGGAGCGGATCGCCAACGAAACCAACCTCGGCGCCAACGCAGCGCGATACCGAGTCGCCGACTTCGCCGGTGGCAACTACGCCACCCGCACAGAAGGGCAAGCGCGGCGATACACTGCGGTACACCGGGTTTGTAGCCGGGGACGCATCCCAAGATCCCCACAAGACGCAAGCGGGTCCTTTCTACGGACAGCAGGCGCTTGTCTTCAGCCGCCTCCTCAGCTACGAGAGCATGACAACCGGGAAGCTCGCCGCAGACCTTGCCCTTGGCATGCCCGAACAGCCGGACGCCCAAACGCTGATTTTTCGCATCAACCCAGAGGCGCGCTGGCATGACCGTGACCCGTTGAACGGTCGCCCGGTGACCGCCAAGGACGCGGAGTTTAGCCTGCGCCGCCAGATCGATGGCGACCCCTCGTTCGTCCGCAAGGCGCAGTGGGCGAATATCGATTCGATCGAGGTTAGCGACGCGGACGCGCGCACGTTGAAGATCAAGCTGAAGGCGCCACAGGCGGCGATCGTCGATGCCTTCGCAGGCGTCAACTCGTTCATCGTGGCACCCGAACTAACAGACAAGGGCCGCGATTTCGCCGCCGACTTCCAGGTCGGCAGCGGGGCTTTTCGCTGGGTCGAGTGGTCCGAAGGGAAGTTCGCCAGCGTGGCCCGCAACCCGAAGTGGCATGGAGGAGACGATCGGCCGAACCTCGACGGCGTAACGATCTTCCAGCCGAAGGACAGCGCGGAGGTAGAGGCGGGGTTGCGCACCAAAAAGCTCGATGTGGCGTTCGTGGGACGGCCCCAGGCGGACAAGCTGAGGAAGGCTATCCCCGCCCTCCAGGAATCGACCGTTGGCCGGTCGCTGTTCTTTGGAATGCGATTCTTCCTGCCACAGTTCCCATACAACGACGTCCGTTTCCGCAGCGCGGTCAGCATCGCCCTCGATCGGCGAGACATGCTGCAACAGTTCTTTGCAGGCTCCGGTGAAGTGAATCCCTGGGTGAGCTGGCCAATCGACCGCTGGAGTCTGCCCCAGGCCGAACTCGCGACCACGCCCGGGTACCGCCCTGGCACAAACGGTCGGACACAGGACATCACAGAGGCGCGGACGCTGCTGGCAGCGTTCGCGTCCTCGCAAAAAGTGCCAGACGAGCTGCCCCTCTTTGTTCTCAACGATGCCGAGACAAACCTTCGTATGGGGAGCATCATGCGCGACCAGCTACAGCAGTCCCTCGGCCTCAACGTAAAGGTTTACCCGGTGCCGATTGGCGAACTGATCACCCGGCTACTAAGTGGGCAAGCGCCGTGGGCGGCAGGACCGGACAATGGCTGGGTGGATCTCGATGACTGGGTGTATCCGTACTTCCACAGCTCCGGCACGAAAAACAGCTTTCCCGTTCGGGACGCGGCATTGGACAAGCTGATCGAGTCTCAGCGCAGCGAACTCAACGAATCTCAACGCCGCGATATCGGGTTCGAAATTCAGCGAAAGCTGCTCGGCTTGAACGCGGGCGTGAACTTTGTAAGCGAACGCGTCGTTGCGCTTGGCTGGTCGTATGTGAAGGATTTCCCGCTGGACGCTGCGGACGGCTACCAACACCGAATCGCTAACTGCTGGATTGACCAGTCAGACCCTACCTACCGCGGACGCGCCTAGCTCACGAGCCTGAGGTCGAAGCGATAGCCCGCCCCGCGTACCGTTGTCACACTTCGGCCGGCGTCTGTGTCGTCCAGTTTGCGCCGAATGTTCGAAACGTGGCGCCGAAGAATCTGGAGATAACGGCTATCCGCCTCCATCCCCCAACCGCGTTCGATAATCTCGTCGGCGGAAATGGTGCGGTTTGGCTGCGAGAGGAGGATCGAAAGAATCTCCGCCTCACGGTCAGTGAGCGAGACTTCAGTTCCGCCGCAGCGAAGACGCCCGCCGATGGGATCCAGTTCGAACGGACCGGCAACGATGAGATCTGCCTCGGCTCCCCCTTTGCGCGCTAGCGATCGAATGCGGCGCTGCACTGTCGCGGAGTCGAGAGCTCCGCGTACTAACCCGTCCATTTCCGGGCGGTAACATGCTGGCACCGAGATCCCGACCGATCGTTCGTCCAGGACGTAAAGTACCGGCACCATTCGCCATCGGCGATGAATCTGAAGGCGTGTGACCACGTCCTGTTGTTCATCGACGGACATGCCTACGAGCACGAGCAGGTCATATGCTGTTGTCGCCGCCTCCGCGACCGCGCGCTCCGGGTCGCCGCGAAGCTCGATGGTTAGCGTCTCGCCAAGGAGCGTACGGCCCTCAACTGCCGGTGGAACGCCGGGTGAAATGACAAGAACGTTAGGCAAGAAGGTCTCCGGGCGTGGTGCGTGTCGGCCGCAGGCGGGGCACTTCTGTCCTCCACACCTGTTGAACCGCACGGCCACCTTACGAAACCTGCCGACGGGTTAGCATCGGGGGTTACCCTCTATTGACCGCGGCGAGCTCCTACTGCGGACTTAGGGGTTGTCCATGTTTAGCCTACAGACCGCGCTTCAAAATTTCGCGCGCCACTTCAAGCGGGTCAGGCGAATAGGTGCCCTTGGCGATCTGTTCGCGCAGAGCGGCGACTCGGTCGGCCCTTACTTCGCGGGCTTTGTCCACGATCTCCAGAGCACGATTGAGCTCGTCAGCGCCAGGCTTGGCCGCCCGCCCTTTGGGCGCTCTGACCCGCCCAACGGGGAACTGGTGGATAGG
>JBDUAL010000050.1:0-8028 GCA_040004685.1 Anaerolineaceae bacterium
GCCGCCGGGGCCACCTTCGCCCAAGGTGTGGTAGCCGGTGTTGTAGCCTGCCGCGCCGCCGAGGCCACCATCGCCCATGGTGTTGTAGCCTGCCGCGCCGCCGCCGCCCTCCTGCTGCATCTCTACCTGCTCGTCCCCCGATTCGGACAGGATCGGGTTCATTTCCGCGACCTCGGCGGGGATAGCAGCGGGCTCTGGCGGAAGTCCTCCCGCCGCCTTGTTTCCCTGGGGCGCGGGCGCAGGAGCCTGCCCGAGTTCCTGTTGCTTCCAGAATGACATCAATTCACTGAAGGAGGCGCGTTGAATCATCTTGCGCTGAATCGAGGCGCCTGCGTTTGGCGAGAATGCGCCGAGCCGTCCAGCAGGTCCTTCAGATTGAAGAGAAGAGACCATTCGCGACACCGCACGGTTGCCCATCTGGCCTTGCACGGCCAGCAAGTCGCTGTTTCCTCCCCGGTTGGCCCGGTCGCCGCCCTCATCATCGTGCGTACGTGGCGCGGTGGCGTTGCTTACGGCCTTTCGGCTCGAGCGAATGTTCGAACCAGAAACGGTAGGGCGTGCTCTATCGGGCATGAGTTTCTCCGGTCCCAACCTCGCGAAGTGGCGAACTCGGCCGCCCGCGCAACACGGGCATCGAGAACGCGCTGAGTGTACACCAACGGCCCGTCCGGCTCACAAATGGCTCGCGATCGCGGCGCACTGAAGGTGCGGGTGCCGGGAGACGGAGTGACGTCGGAAGAATCTGCGTTGGTCATGGGTTCGCGCGGCGTGCCGGACAGCTCTCCGCTCCAGCCTGCCGCAGTACTGACACGGCGCCAGGCGCTCCCTAGCTCCATGCAAACCCTCGCTGAGGGTCCCGGCTCGGAATCGCCGTGCTGCAC
Organism: Anaerolineaceae bacterium; assembly: GCA_040004685.1. Taxonomy (GTDB): domain Bacteria; phylum Chloroflexota; class Dehalococcoidia; order Tepidiformales; family Tepidiformaceae; genus PNKC01. The sequence continues at coordinate 882 of JBDUAL010000050.1, forward strand.
CAGATGGTCCTTTGCCTCGGGCAAACAAGGCTCGTAGACTCGGGCTCATAGCGCCGCCAACCTGTTTGAACGGGACGGTGAGCCAGCGATCGGAGCCACCTTTTGCAGATTATCGAAGGCATCTACCAGCTACTCACGCCGTTTCCGCAGTTCACGATTGAGGCTGCAAAGGAGATTCGGAGCACGATCCAGGCAGCCCCGCGGGTGATCAAGGGTCTGCCGTACGTGTTGCCGTACATGATTCGCGACGGCGGCGATACGGTGCTAGTGGATTGCGGCTGGAACACGGATAGCGCTTACCAATCGCTTGAGGCGGGGATGAAGGAGCACAACTCGCACCCCACCGAGGTACAGAAGCTCGTCATCACGCACGTCCACCCGGACCACTACGGGATGGCCGGCCGGCTGAAGCAGCTCTCCAGCTGTGAGGTCATCGTGCACGAGGAAGACGCCAAGGTGATCACGGCCCGCTACTTCGCGCCGAAGGGCCTGATCGATGAGATGTCAAAGTTCATGGAGAAGAACGGCGTGCCCGCGGTCAGTTCGCCGGACATGTCGCGGGGCTCCATGGGGATGCTCATGAACGTCGCGCCCGTGCCGGCGGACACGCAGGTGAAGGGCGGCGAGACATTCAAGGTTGGCGATTTCGACTTCGAGATCATCTGGACACCGGGGCATTCGCCGGGGCACATCTGCCTTTACGAACCAAATCGCAAGATTCTGATTACCGGCGACCATGTCTTGCCGACGATCACGCCGAACGTTTCGATCCACTCGCAGACGTTCGGCAGCCCGTTGACCGACTACATGCGCTCGCTGGAGCTGCTTGAGGACCTCGACGTCGAGGTCGTGCTGCCGGCGCACGAGTTCGAAATCTTCGACCTGAAGAAACGGCTGCGCGAAATCGAAAGCCACCACAAGTTGCGGCTGGACGAGATGGAGAAGTGCGTGGATGCGGGCGGCTCAACGGCCTGGGAAGTGGCCGGACGGGTGAAGTGGACCACGGGTTCGCTCTCGGACTTCGAACCGTGGGTGCAGCGTTCGGCAGTGGGCGAGACGCTGGCTCACCTGGAGTACCTGTACGAAGTGGGGCGGCTGGCGAAGGTGATTCGCAACAAGACGCACTACTGGTTGCCTGTGTAGACGATAGCGGAAGCCACTAGGTGCGGCGGAACTGGAGCTGGCACCAGTCGCGTTCGTGGCGGATGCCGATCAGAGTGAAGCCGTGTTGGCCCATGGCATCCTGGGCGCGGCGGGCGTCTGGCGAAAGGATGCCGCTAAGGATTGCGAACCCTCCGGGCCGGATCACGTTGGCGAAGATCGGCGCGAGGCGAAGGTTGGCGTCGGTAGAGATGTTGGAGAGCACGAGGTCGTAGCGGCCGGGGTGGTCTTCGGCGAGGACGCCAGCGCTGATTCGGACCTCGGGGCCGATGCCGTTGGCGGCGCAGTTGTTGCGGGCGACGTCGGCGGCGATAGGGTCGATGTCGATCGCCTCGACTGACTTCGCGCCGAGGAGGATGGCGGTGATGGCGAGGATGCCGGAGCCAGTGCCGACATCGAGTACCTCCATGCCGGGCTGGACGAGTTCGTCCATGGCGCTAAGGCAGAGGCGGGTGGTCTCGTGGTGGCCCGTACCGAAGGCCTGCCCGGGGTCCAGGCGGATGGCTATTTGGCCGGGCTGCACTTCGTGTTCGAGCCAGGTGGGGACGATGACTACGCGGTCGCCTGTATCCACCACCCCGAAGAACTCCCGCCAGCTGACGGCCCAGTCTTGCTCGTAGATGGGCCTGGCGGTGAGTTGGACGGCCGGGTAGACCTCCACCGCGCGGCGGAGGTCTTCGGTGAGCACGGCGCCAAGTTCGCTGCTCGGGAGATAGGCGCGGATGAGGACGGGCTCGCCGCCACGCACCCTGAAGCCCATCTCGGGGCCGAGGATATCGACCGGTTCTTCGATCGTGATGCCAGCGGGCGAGACGGAGCGCATGAGCTCGGACACCTCCTCGACGAGGGCTGGAGGAGTCTGGGCGGTGATTTCGAACCAGAGCGCGATGTCGGGTTCGTTAGCCGGCAACGGCGTCTCGCAGCCGTTCGAAGAAGCCCTTGCCCTTGCGCGGCATGACGGGAGTGTCCATGGTTTCGGCCAGCTGAAGGAGGAGGGCGCGCTGGTCTTCGGTCAGTTCTTCGGGGACGACGGCGGTGACCCGCACGACCATATCGCCGCGGCCGGTGGAGCGAAGATGAGGGACGCCCTTGCCGCGCAGGACGAAGTCCTCGCCGCTCTGCGTGCCCGAGGGGATGTCGAACTGGAGTTCGCCATCGAGCGTGGGGATGGTGACGGTTGCGCCGAGGGCGGCCTGAGTGATGTTGATCGGCAGTTCGAAGAGGATGTGGTCGTCGACGCGCTCGAACTTGGCGTGTTCGGCGACGGTGAGGACGACGTAGAGGTTACCAGATTCGCCGCCCCGGGCACCGGCCTCGCCCTCGCCACTGAGGCGGATCTGGGCTCCTTCGTCGACTCCGGCGGGGACCTTGACGCTGATCTTGCGCACCGCTTTTTCGCGTCCAGAGCCGCGACACTTGGTGCAGGGATTGGGGACGATGCGCCCATCACCTGCACAACGGACGCAAGGGGCGACGTTGACGAACTGGCCGAAGATGCTCTGCTGGGCGCGACGAATCTCGCCAGCGCCGTTGCAATCGGGGCAAGTGATGAGTTCGGTGCCGGGCTCTGCACCCTTGCCGCCGCAGGCCTCGCAGCGTTCCTGGCGCTGGTACTCGATCTCTTTGTCGACGCCGAAGACCGCCTCTTCGAAGCTGAGGCGCATGTTGTAGCGAAGGTCGCTGCCCTTGGCGGGGCCGCGGCGACGGCGGCCACCGCCTCGCTGCCCTCCGCCGAAGAAGGCATCGAAGATGTCGCCGAAGCCTTCGAAGTTCTGGAAGCCATCGAAGCCGCCAGCGCCCGCGGATCCATCAACGCCTGCGTGACCGTAGCGGTCGTACAGGGCGCGCTTTTCAGGGTCGGAGAGAACCTCGTAGGCGCGGGTGATCTCTTTGAACTTGTCGTCCGCACCGTCTGCTGCGTTGCGGTCTGGATGGAACTCCATGGCGAGCTTGCGGTAGACCTTCTTCAGCTCGGAAGCATCCGCGTTTTTGGTTACGCCAAGCACGTCGTAGTAGTCGCGTTGTCCGGTTGCCATCTGTGTTAGCAGTGTACCAGAGCGAGTGCCAGCGGCTAAAAGCGACGGGAAAGGTGCGGCGGCGGTTCGGCCACTTCGCCAGCAGGGGCGCGGCTTGGTAGTCTTGCGCATGCCTCGAATGCCTGCGGCCCTTGAACCGGTGTTCCAGCTGTTCACCGAAGGTCCAACGCTCGTGACTCATGCAGTGGCCGGGCTGGAACCAGGAATCCTGAGCCGTCCGGGGCATGAGGGCTGGTCGGTGCGGGACGTTGTCGTGCACCTCGCCGATGCGGAGCTGATCGGGGCGCTGCGGTTCCGCATGGTGCTGGCTGAGGAGAATCCGAGGCTGCCCGTCTACAACCCTGACGTCTGGAAGAGGCGGCTGCATTACCTCTGGCGTTCGCCCGAGGCATCGCTGTCGCTGTTCCAGCAGACGCGGTTCGCGTCGGCGGAGATGCTGCGGCAGTGCAGCGCCTCTGATTGGGAGCGTATCGGCGTGCATCCGGAGCGTGGCGACCTGACCCTGGGCCAGCTCCTGACAACTTACGCGGAGCACGCGGCGGAGCACGTGGCGCAGATCGGCGAGCTGCGGGGGTAGCGTACAGGGGACGACTACCCGAGAGCGTTCAGCATCGATTCAATCGGCCCGAAGAGGGCCGGGTTGGCGGCTACGAGGCATTTTGGCGTCAAACCCTCGGCCCAGCCGGTGACGCCTCCCGCTTCCTGAACGATGAGGACCCCGGCCGCCATGTCCCAGGCGTTCAAACCCTGTTCGAAGTAGGCATCCAGGCGGCCGCTCGCCACCCAGCAGAGGTCGAGCGCGGCGGACCCGCCTCGGCGAATGTCCCGGATCCGCGGGAGGACTTGGGCGACCATGGCGCCTTGCTTGGCGCGCCTCGCCGGGTCGTAGCCGAAGCCGGTCCCGCAAAGGGCGTGACCGACGCGCGCCTCGCCGGAGACGGTGATTGGACGCTCATCGCAGAAAGCGCCTCTTCCTCGGGCGGCCGAGTATAAGAGACCGTGTGCGGCATCGTAAACCACCCCGGCGACCGTTTCGCCGCGAAGTTCGGCGGCGATGGACACGGAGTAGGCCGGGTAGCCGTAGACGTAGCTGGTGGTTCCATCGAGCGGATCGATAACCCAGCGCACGCCGCTGGAACCGGCGCGCGAAGCGCCCTCCTCGCCAAGCAGCCCATCGTTTGGGCGGGCGGTGAGTATGCGTCCAACAATCAGCGCCTCCGCGGCGCGATCGACCTCCGTTACCATGTCCGTGGGGCTCGATTTGGTGTCGATTAGTTCCCGCACCAGCGGGGCTCGTTCGCGGAGGAAGAGCCCCGCCTCGGTGGCCAGTTCACTCGCAAGCGTTAGGAGCGTGTTGGGACTTGGATCGGCCATGTACGGACTCTACCCTCCAAAACGTAAGACGTAAGACGTAAGACGTAAGGCGACCCTTGGCGAGCTCCGTCGCGGGCCTCGGTCGGCGTCCGACAGGAAGTGGCCTGATGAAAAGCCCGCGTGCGGCCGATCAATTGATCGAGGACGCGTGATGGACTCCCCGGCAGCAACAGAGCAGCAAACAGAAGAACCTCAGCAAGGTGGCCGCCGGCGGCTGGTCCGCTTTGCGCTTCTTGTCGGCTGGAGCGTTGTGCTCGCCGCCCAGGCGGTCAGCACCCTGGATGACCCGAGCACGACCAACCTTATTGCGCTAGGCGGGTTCTCGGTGCTCTTCATCCTCGTCAACCTGCAACTGTTGTTGATGAGTTGGACGGGCCGCCAGAGTTGGCGCCGGGTGACCAACCGGCTGCGTGGGTCGGCCTATCTGAGCGACGCTTACGACCTGCCGAACCGCAATTATGTGCTCGCTGAGTTGCGTCGCGAGATGCCCCGAGCGAGGGTGACGAATTCGCCGTTCGTGCTCCTCCAGATTTCGCTCGACACGATCAACGAGGTGCGAGAACGCCGTGGGGAAGACTTCGCCGACCGTACCAAGACTGCGCTTGTAGACACACTCAAGCGGCTGACTCGGAGTTCTGATTTCCTCGCCCACATGGGCGAGGGGCGGTTCTGCGTGATGTTGGTCGATTGCACGCTCGAGCAGTCTAACGTCTACCTGCGGCGGGTCCCGGGAACGATCTCGGTCAGCGATGGGCGGCAGATGTTCGATGTTCCTGTCGCCGCCCGGATCCAGGAGTACGACATGGAAGCGATCTACGCGACGGACGTGCTGCGCGATGTCGAAGAGATGCCGGCGCTGCGAAGGCGAGAGACTCTCCGCGCGGATGCTTACGCCGCCTGAAGACGGGCCAACGAGTTAGCGCTGGCGGGCGGCGGCATGGGCGCCGGCGATGCGGCCGTATACGGCGCCGCGAATAACGGAACTCGCCCCCGGATAGTTGTAGTAGAAGATCTCGCCGATCGTTTCGCCCGCTGCGTAAAGCCCGTCCATCACTTTGTCGCCGGTATCGATGACGCGGGCGCTGGTATCGCACTTCAAGCCTCCGAAGGTGAAGGTGATTCCGCCTGTGACCGGGACGGCGATGTACGGTGGCTGGGAGAGCGGCAGTGCCCAGTTACTCTTTGGCGGCGTGATTCCACTGGTGCGCTTGCCATCGAGTTGGTCCAGGTTGTACTCACCCGGTTGGATCGCGTTGTTAAACTCACCGATCGTATCAAGCAAACTCTCGGCCGGCATGTCCATCAACCCGGCGAGCTCTCTCCAGGAATCCGCCCGCAGTGGGGGGCCGACCGGACGCCAGGCGCGGGCGAACTCCTCGCGCTGGTAGGCCTGCTGGTCAAAAAGGCACCAGGCTTCTCCCCCCGCCTGCTCCACGATGAACTTGCTGAACTTCACGTAGGTGTGGTCGCGGAAGTCTTCGCCTTCGTCCAGGAACCGTTTGCCATGGCGGTCCACGAAGATGCCCATCTGGTAGTTGTAGAGCGCGGTGACGCCGCATTCGATGCGCGGCGAACGGGCGTCCAGCACCGCTGAGTGGTAATCGCCCCACTGACCAGCGGGCTGGGCGCCGGCGTCGATCGCCATGCGCAGACCCTCGCCGGTGTTATAACGGCTCCCACGAAGGATCAGGTTGTCGGCGAAGCGTCCGAGGTGTTGGACGCGCATCTGGACGTTGGCCTGGAAGCCTCCGCAGGCGAGCACGACGCCGCCCGTGGCCTCGATATCGACCACACCTTCGGGCCCGGCGCAGCGCACGCCGCGGACGGTGCGCTGTTCATCGACGAGTAGATCGAGGGCGCCGGTCTCGTATGCGGCAGTTCCGCCCATCCCTTCGAAACGCCGAAAGAGCAGATCCACCAGACCCGCGCCACCGGTTTTTGGACTGCGACGGTAGCCGGCGGTGTGCGGGTAGCCCGCTTCCCATTCAAGGCCCATAGCGGTGAGCCATTCGGCTGTCTCGCGAGCGTTTTCGCAGAGCGTACGGACGAGATCGGGGTTGGCGCGGCCCCGCGAGATGCGCATGAGGTCGGCGTACATCTCATCGACGGTGTAGTCGCGCGTACCGAATTCGTCTGCTTCGTGGGGGAACCGCATCTGGGCGTCGGCGAAGCGGGTGTTGCCGCCGCGGCCTTCCTTCGGCGCCTTTTCGATGAGGATCACATCTGCTCCGGCCTCACGGGCGCTGATTGCGGCGGAGAGGCCGGCGATACCGCTGCCGACAACGACAACTGCGGTATCGTAGCGGGCAGTGGCGCCGGGGGAAGCGAGCGGTGTGGACATGCGGGGAGTATATCGGAGGGCGGGAATCGCTGACGGGCTCACTCGAAGCCGATCTGGCGACTCGCCTATTCAGAACGTTTGGCATCTCCCTGTTGATCGATGAGCTGGATTTTGAACTTGCGTTCGAGGAAGCCGTTCAGGTCGAAAGAGCCGCTTTGGCCGAGTTCGACCACGGTGAGCACCTCGCGCGGGCGAATTGCGACGAGTTGAATGCCGGACGGGATGACAATCTCGG